>NZ_RZQY01000019.1:0-24592 GCF_003998575.1 Mesorhizobium sp. M7A.F.Ca.CA.001.10.2.1
GTCTTGAAGGGAATGTGTTCCTTGTCGACGACAAGCGCATCGTCGGCGCGGCTAAGCGGGGCGTCCATGGCGCAGTCCCCTTCCTGATGCCAATCAGAATTGTCGACAATAGAAGCGACAACTTTGCCAAACGTGTCAAGAGCTCCGTTCCAATTTTGGGAACCGGGAAATGCCGGATTTCGCCCTGTCTGAACGGTGAATCGATCGTCGACCCACGCGCCGTTGACAATGGCCAGCGTCTTCCTGTTGAATTGTCGACAATAGAAACGACAACCATTCGGGTCAGCGATGCGCATATTGATCTTGGGCGGTGGCGTTGTCGGGATCACCACTGCCTATCAGTTGCAGAAGGACGGCCACACGGTCACCGTTCTCGAGCAGGCATCACAGGTGGCCGAAGGGGCAAGCTGGGCAAATGCCGGCATGATCGCGCCCGGCCATTCCTTCGTCTGGTCATCGCCGGCCGCGCCAAAAATCCTGCTGAAGTCGCTGTTCCAGAAAGACCAGGCGCTTCGTTTCAAGCTCTCCGCCGACCCGCATCTCTACAGCTGGTCGCTGCGCTTCCTCATGCAATGCACGGCCGCCAAAGCGCGTCGCAACACCCTTCTCAAACATCGGCTTGCGGTCCATTCCCAATCGGTCCTGCAGGCGGTCGTCAGGGAGGAAGCGATCCAGTACGACAGGACATCGGCCGGCATTCTTTACTTCCACCGCAACCGCCAGGCGCTCGACAAGGGCATCGCCAACATGCGCCTGCTGGAGGCCGACGGCCAGGAGATCCGTATCGTCGACGCGCAGGAAATCGTTGACCGCGAGCCGGCGCTGGCTTTGTCGCGCGACAACATTGCCGGCGGCGTATTGTGTCCGACCGACGAAACCGGCGACGCCGCCAAGTTCACGCGCGCGCTGGCGGCCATCGTCGAAAATAGGGGCGGCAAGATCCTGACAGGGACCAGGATCGTGGGGATCGAACGCAGAAAGGAAACGATCACCAAGATCGTCACCGACAAGGGAGAGTTTCTGGCCGACACCTACGTTCTGTGTCTCGGCGCCGAGAGCCCCGTCCTCGCCCGCAAGATCGGCCTTGGTCTGCCGATCTATCCGGTCAAGGGATATTCCATGACCATTCCCATCGTCGATCAGGCGCTGGCTCCAAAACTCCCTGTCATCGATGAGCACAATCTCGTCGCCATCACGCCGATGGGCGATCGCATCCGCGTGACCGCCACCGCGGAATTCGCGGGCTATGATCGCAGCCACAAGCCTTCGGATTTCGCCTTCATGAAGCGCGTCACGCAGGACCTGTTCCCGCGCGGCATCGCCTATGATCGCGCCGAGATGCGGGCCTGCCTGAGGCCCATGACGCCCGACAACCTGCCGATCCTCGGCCTGCGCGACATCCGAAACCTGTGGCTGAACACCGGGCACGGCCATATCGGCTGGACCATGGCGCATGGATCGGCCCGTATCGTCGCCGATCTGATCGCCGGCCGGGCAGCGCCGATCGCCCTCGACGGCATCCTTCCCACACAGGCGCGGTTCGCCGAACCAAGCGCCGCAAAGGCTTGACGACGCCATGCTTCGACCCACCAGACAAACCAACCAGGACAACAATGCGGCGTTGGCATCCAAGCCGATCAAGACCGGCCCGCGTGTCTATGAAGAGATCCGTCGCATGGCGATGGACTATCGCTTCAAGCCGAACGAACGCATCAACGAAGTGGCGCTTGCCGCGAGGCTGAATGTCAGCCGCAGCCCGATCCGGGAAGCTCTCCAGCGGCTGGTCACGGAGGAACTCATCACCTTCCAGACCAATCGCGGCTTCTTTTGCCGGGGCTTCGATGTCGACGAGATCGTCAATCTTTCCGACGTGCGAGCGGTGCTCGAGGAGCGCTCCGTCAGGCTGGCGGTCCAGCGCGCGACAGATGAGGAGCTTGCCACGCTCGTCGACTGGTGGGCGCTCACCATGGCGCGCGCCGACTCGTTTTCCAGCGCCGAACTGACCGCCAGGGACGAGGAATTTCACATCCGCATCGCCAGGCTGTCAGGCAATCCCGAACTGGCGCGCATGCTCGAAGGCATCAACACGCGCATCCATTTCGTTCGCAAGATCGAAGTGGAGAAGCACCGGCGATTGTCGACAACCTACACCGAACATAGCGAAATCGCCCGGGCCATGGTAGCCCGCGATGCCAACAGCGCCGCAAGGCTCATGCACGACCACATCGCCATCAGTGTCGCCGATGCCATGTCGACCGTCAGGGAAGGCTTGGCAAGGATATACATCGACGTCGACCAGATCTAATCGGGCAACCCCAGCTTTGACCGAGGCAACCCCCTACCGCTCAGGCAACCCCTACCGCTCAGGCGACCTTGTCGAGCAGCGGCCTCAGCGCCGGATGGATTTCCGGTGAGGCGTGCTTGATCAGGGTCAACAGCGCGCGTTCGTTCTCATAAAGAGGCCTGTCGACGCCGATATGTTCGATCAGCCAGCCGGCTTCGCCGGCATCGACCGTCTCGGCGCGGCGGGCCAGAGCCTCGGCCGCCCTGTTCTTGGCTTCCCACTCGGCCTCGATGTCGCCTGGCGACCGATAGGCTTCCATGATGCCGGCAAGGCCGCCGGAGATCATGCGGCTGAAGAAGCCGCCGATTTCCGGATCGGCATGTTCGAGGAAGGCATCACGGCGCAGCGCCACATCGCGCGTCGGTGCTTCGTAGCCGGCCGAGCACATGATGAAATTGGCGATCGCCTTGACGAACAGCTCGTTCCAGGACGGATCATTGTGCCCTTGGGCAGTGCACTCGTTGATCTTGAACAGCACCTCGGCCTCGGCGCGCGTGATGGCGATGTTGCCGTCGCCGCCATGGGCGTGGAGGATCCGGCGCAGCAACTCGACCTCCGCCTGTGCGATGAGGCCGGGAGCCAGCGTGCCGCCGAGCATCAGCGGCCCCTTGCCGTCAATGACGGCATGCGCCACCTGCTCCAGCGCATACACACAAAGTTGGCTCGGCGACGATTTCGCCTGTTCCAGCACATGCACCAGCAATTCGAGCTCGGTCCGGCTGTCGACCATGCCATCGCGCGAGATCGTGCGGATCAGCCAGTCGGCATTGTCTTGCGAGATATAGCCCGACGGCTTTTCCTGGTGGACGATATAGTCGGTGACCGCCTCGACGAAGAAGGGCGGCCATTCCTGGCATTTGTCCTTCGCCGTTGCATCGAGCGCAAACAGCGCCTCGGCCTCGCCGCGCGTCACGACGCCGTCGCCGAACACTTCATGGCGCAACATCGCTACGTCCTCCGCGGCGATGCGGCTTTTCGAGGTCAGCCCGGCCACCGGCGCGCTCATGATCAATTCGCCCATTTGTCGTCCCCGTCCGCCGTCGCCAAGCGCCGGCCCCAAGCGTCATACACGCCAACATATCAGCAGTGTCTTGAAAAACCGGCAAACGGCGTGGTTAGCGAAGACTTGTCGGCCAACGCATGTCGCCCAAAAACGTGCCGCGGTTTTGAAGAATGGTACGCACGCGCTTTAGATGTCGCTGACAGGTGACAAGCCGCCGCGCGCGAGCTATGGATGGCGCGTCGAGGACTCAGGGTCTGAGTCCTACCTGTTTGCGGGAGAGAACAGCGAGAGCTGTCGCCGAAGGGGAAATCGCCCGAAATCTCTCAGGCAAAAGAACCGTAGACGGGAAAGACACTCTGGAAAGTCGGGGCTTGCCCCCGCGCCGAAGGTGTAAGCGCCGCTGACAGAGCTCCGGCTGCGCGAGTCTCTCAGGCTTCAGACAGAGGGGCACGGACTGGTCGCCATTCGCGACCGATTGCGTGCGACTCTGGAGACGACATGACGGGCGACGATACAAGACACCTCCCCCTCGAAGACATCCATGTAACCGCCGGTGCGCGCTTCGGTGCTTTTGCCGGCTGGTCGATGCCGCTGACCTATCCGGCGGGCGTCATGAAGGAACATCTTCACACCCGCGAACAGGCCGGCCTGTTCGACATCTCGCATATGAAGCTGTTCGAAGTCAGCGGGCCGGAGGCGGTTGCGCTGCTCAACCGCGCTTGCCCCTTGGATGCAGGCGCACTCCAAATCTCACAGTCCAAACTGTCCTTTTTCCTCAACGAGGCAGGCGGCATCCTGGACGACCTCATCGTCACCAGACTTGGCGATAGCAGGTTCATGATAGTCGCCAACGCAGGCAACGCCGTCGCCGACGAAAAGCATTTGCGTGCACTTGCCGCGGATTTCGACGCCAGGGTCGAGCCGCTCGACCGCGTCTTCCTGGCCATCCAGGGTCCTGAAGCCTGGGCCGCCCTTTCCCGCGCCGGCATCGAGACCGGCTCGCTGCTTTTCATGCATGGTGTCGAACCGCGCAAGAACTGGTTCATGAGCCGGTCGGGCTATACCGGCGAGGACGGTTTCGAGATCGGCCTGCCGGAAGCCGATGCACGCGATCTCGTCGCGAAGCTGCTCGGCGATGAACGCGTGCTGTGGATCGGCCTGGCCGCCCGCGACAGTCTGCGGCTGGAGGCAGGGCTGTGCCTGCATGGCCAGGACATCACGCCGGAGACCAATCCGGCCAGCGCCGCCTTGATGTGGGCAATTCCAAAGGACATCCGCGCTTCCGGCGCTTTCATCGGCGCCGATGCGCTCCGCGCCGCCGTGGAACAAGGACCCGCGCAAAAGCGGGTCGGGCTTAAGCCGGAAGGTCGCCAGCCGGTGCGTGGCGGTGCCGCGCTCTTCGACGCCGACGGCAATCCGGCCGGCCAGGTCACATCGGGCGGTTTCGGCCCCTCGGCCGGCCATCCGGTCGCCATGGGCTATGTCTCGACACCTCTGGCAAAGCCCGGAACGCGGGTGTTCGCCGACGTGCGCGGCACAAAAATCCCAGTCGATATCAGTTCCCTGCCCTTCACACCGCATCGCTACCGCAAAGGATGATCTCAATGGCAACGACCTATTTCACATCAGATCACGAGTGGCTCCGCGTCGAGGGCGGCATCGCCACGGTCGGCATCACTGATTACGCGCAGGAGCAGCTCGGCGACCTCGTCTTCGTCGAACTACCGGAGACCGGAAAGAAATTGACCAAGGGCGACACCGCCGTCGTGGTCGAATCCGTCAAGGCGGCATCCGATGTCTATGCACCGGTCGATGGCGAGATCACTGAAGCGAACGGCACGCTGTCGTCGGACCCGTCGCTGGTCAACTCGGCAGCAACCGGAGCCGGCTGGCTGTGGAAGATGAAGCTTGCCGACGAAAGCCAGCTCGCCGGTCTCATGGATGAGGCCGCCTACAAAGCCCATATCGGTTGATACCAGGACTTATTGACATGACCGCAGCACCCTACCCCTTCTCGGCCCGCCATATCGGTCCCGGCCTCAACGACACCAGAGCGATGCTGGCCGCCATCGGCGTGCCCTCGATCGAGACGCTGATCAGCCAGTCCGTACCGAAGTCGATCCGGCTCGATCGGCCGCTTGCCCTGCCAGCACCGGCGAGCGAGGCGGAAGCGCTGGCCGAACTCTCGGCTGTCATGTCCGGGAATACAGTGCTGAAGAGCTTCATCGGCGCCGGTTATCACGGCGTCCATGTCCCGCCGGTTATCCAGCGCAATCTGTTCGAGAATCCTGCCTGGTACACGGCCTACACGCCCTATCAGGCAGAGATCAGCCAAGGCCGGCTCGAAATGCTGTTCAACTTCCAGACGCTGGTCACCGAATTGACCGGCCTGCCGGTGGCCTCGGCCTCGCTGCTCGATGAAGCAACCGCCGTGGCCGAAGCCGTCGGCATCGCCTTACGCCACCACCGTGACAAGCGAACCAAGGTCGCACTTGCCGGCACGCCGCATCCGCAGACGCTGGACGTGGTGCGCACCCGCGCCGAGCCGCTCGGCATCGAGATCGATGGCGAGACGATCGACGACAACACCGCCGCCCTGCTCGTCTCCTGGCCGGATACGTTTGGCGTCTATGGCGACCACAAGGCAGCGATCGACAAGGCGCGCGCGACCGGGGCTATCGTCGTCTTCATCGCCGACCCGCTCGGCCTGACGCTGACCGACGCGCCGGCCAAGCTCGGCGCCGACATCGCCGTCGGCCCGATGCAGCGTTTTGGCGTGCCGATGGGCTTTGGCGGCCCGCACGCGGCCTATTGCGCCGTCTCCGACAGGCTCACGCGGTTGATGCCCGGCCGCCTGGTTGGCCAGTCCACCGACAGCAAGGGCCGGCCTGGGTACCGGCTTGCCTTGCAGACGCGCGAACAGCATATCCGCCGCGACAAGGCGACCTCCAACATCTGCACCGCGCAGGCGTTGCTCGCCAACATGGCGACTGCCTATGCCATCTGGCACGGTCCCGCCGGGCTGCAGGCGATTGCCGGGCGCATCCACACGCTGGCCAATCGTCTTGCCTCCGGGCTCAAAGCAGCAGGTATCTCCGTGCTCGGTTCAAGCCGCTTCGACACGGTGACGGCCGAGGTGAAGGGTAAGGCAGCTTCGATCGCCACTGCGGCTGAAAAGGGTGGCAGGTTGCTGCGTGCCGTCGATGCCGATCATATCGGCATTGCCTTCGACGAAACCTCGACCGAGGCCGATCTCGACGCAATCGCGGCCCTGTTCGGCGCCAAGGCTGGTGTCTCCGCCGACAGCACGGTGCCCGGCAAGCCGCGCGGCAAGGAGTTCCTGACCCAGCCTGTTTTCCACGAAAACAAGTCGGAAACCGAGATGATGCGCTTCCTGCGCCGGCTGGCCGACAAGGACCTGGCGCTCGACCGCGCCATGATCCCGCTGGGGTCCTGCACCATGAAGCTCAACGCCGCCGCCGAGATGATGCCGGTGAGTTGGCCGAGCATTGCCGATCTGCACCCTTTCGCCCCGGCCGCGCACTCGACAGGCTACCGTGCCATGATCGGTGAGTTGGAGGGCTGGCTGTCGGAGATCACCGGATTCGACGCCGTCACCTTGCAGCCCAATGCCGGGAGCCAGGGCGAATATGCCGGCCTGCTCGCCATCCGCGGCTATCACCGCTCACGCGGCGACAACCACCGCACCGTCTGCCTGATCCCCTCCTCGGCGCATGGTACCAATCCCGCGAGCGCGGCGATGGCCGGCATGAACGTCGTCGTCGTGCGCTGCACCGAAGACGGCAACATCGACATGGACGACATGAAGGCCAAGGCGACTGAGCATGCGCAAAATCTCGCGGCGCTGATGTTCACCTATCCCTCGACGCATGGCGTGTTCGAGGAAGGCGCACGCGATCTCTGCGCACTGATCCATGAGCATGGCGGCCAGGTCTATTTCGACGGTGCCAACCTCAACGCGCTGGTCGGGCTTGCCCGTCCCGGCGACATTGGCGCCGATGTCTGCCACATGAACCTGCACAAGACCTTCTGCATACCGCATGGCGGCGGCGGACCCGGCATCGGGCCGATCGGCGTCAAGGCGCATTTGAAGCCGTATTTGCCCGGCCATGTCACCGAAGGCTCGGCGCACGCCGTCTCCGCCGCCCCCTTCGGCAGCGCCTCGATCCTGCCGATCACCTGGATGTATATCCGCATGATGGGCGCCTCGGGCCTCAAGCAGGCGACCGAGACGGCGATCCTGTCCGCCAACTACATCGCGACGCGGCTCGGTGCGCATTTCCCGGTGCTCTACAAGGGCAGGCAGGGACGCGTCGCGCATGAATGCATCCTCGACACCCGTGTGCTCAAGGAGAGTGCAGGCATCAGTGTCGACGATATCGCCAAGCGCCTGATCGATTATGGTTTCCACGCGCCGACCATGTCGTTCCCGGTTGCCGGCACGCTGATGGTGGAGCCGACCGAGTCCGAGCCCAAGCGGGAACTCGACCGCTTCTGCGAGGCGATGATCGCCATATCGGCAGAGGCAGCAAAAGTCGCCAGGGGCGAATGGCCTTTGGCCGACAATCCGCTGGTCAACGCGCCGCACACCGCCTCCGAGGCGCTGGCCGGCCAGTGGACCCATCCCTACTCGCGCCTGGAAGCGGCCTATCCGGCCGGCGACGCCGACACGGCAGCCAAGTACTGGCCCCCGGTGTCACGCATCGACAATGTCGCCGGCGACCGCAACCTGGTCTGCTCGTGCCCGCCGCTGTCGGATTATCTGGGTGCCGCGGAGTAATTACGCTGAGCGCAAGGCCGGCTTGATCGGCTCGGCCTTGCCCATCCTCTTGCGGCTGATGACGCAATTTCGTCCGGCGCGTTTGGCGGCATAGAGCGCCGCGTCCGCCTCGGCGAGCACGTTGTCCAGCCTGCTGCCGCTTGCCTCGCCAAAGCCGATGCCGCCGCTGACCGTGCTGCGCAACTTGCCGAGCTGGGTGGGGACGATTTCGGTGCCGAACGCCACGCCTATCTTGCTGGCGAGATCGTAAGCCTTTTCATCCGTCATCCGCGACATGACGATTGCGAACTCCTCGCCGCCAAGGCGAAAAGCGTCGACGCCGGGCCGGGCATATTTCTTGATGACGGCGGCAAAACGGCACAAGACCTGATCCCCTACCGGGTGACCGTAGACATCGTTCGTCCGCTTGAAATGGTCGAGGTCGAACATGACGATGGACATGAACGGACCGAAACTCCGTTCGCCGTAGAGCGACGTCAATGCCCGGCGGTTCAGCAACCCAGTCAGCGGGTCGGTCATGGTCTCGGCCTTGAGTTCAATTTGCGCCTGCAGATGATGGAGGGAGAGCGTCAATGCTCCGAGCCCGGTCATGCAGGCGACCGCCACCACGGAATTCAATCGTTCGGCCCAGTTGTCGGGCGCAACCCCGAGCGTCCATTGCCCCTTGGTCAGCAGAACCACGCCGCAAAGCGCAAACGACATCGCGCAGGTGCCGCTCAGAAACGAAACCACCAGAAGGATGCGGCGATCGTGACTGCCGTTGATCCAGAACATGGCGCCGATCGCCGACAGCAGCGCCGTCACCGTGGTGTAGGTGACTATGAAGCCAATGCCGTCAAAGCCCATAAAGGTCACGACGGCACAAATGGCCATGGCGGCAAGCGCAGGTGCAACGGCACGTCCGTAGCCGGGCACCCCCAGAAATTGCATGGCCGACAAGCAGATGATCAGGAACCCCAGGCTGAGCAGTGCAAGCACGATCTGGCAAAGCAGCGGATCGGGATCCTTGGTGTACCGCCAGAACAGGATCACATGCGCAACGAGCACCAGAATTCCGCACGCAACCGTCAGCACGAAACCTGCCTTGGGCGCGGTGAACCAAATGGCAAACATGGTGACGCTGAGGCATATGCCCGACAGCGCGGCTGCGAGCAGAAGCGAACTGAAGTCCAGCATATCGGGCAAGGGCCTCTTGAGCGTCGGCGGTTGCGCTGCATTCTAGGTCAGCGGCAGCCCTCAGATACGGGTTTTCAGGCAATCCTTCGATGCAACCTGCGGATAGGGTTTACAAAGCGTCGATGGCACGTGTCCCGAAACCGGACCCATGGATGCGAGATCAACCCTTGTTCAAGAGAGCGAGGTTGGCGTTGACGACTGTTGGATCGGCCATGCCGGCCTTCGCTTCGAGCAGCAACGCCTTGGCCTTCTTGCGATTGCCGCGCAGCAGTTGCGAATAGCCCATATTGTTGACGATCTGCGGCTTGCGGCCGGCGACCTTCAAAAGCTGGCCGTAGGCTCGGTCGGCGAAGTCGAAGCGGCCGAGTTCATCATAGGAAGCGGCGAGCCCCATCCAGGCCTCCGCATTGTCGGCTTTCAACTCGACGGCCTTGCGGAAGTGCTTTTCGGCGAGGCCGTAATTGGCGTCGCGAAACTGCGCCTTGCCTTGCGCCAGATCGGAGGTTTCGGTGTCGTTTGCCGCCGGTTGGATGGCGGTGGTCTTGGTGGTGTCGACGCCACTCGTCGTACAGCCAGACATCATCAAGACGGCCGCCATTGCGGCCATTGCCGTGAAATTACTGTGACGCATGCCCCTGCCTCATCGCCCGATTTGCCGGGTCGTTCTTCAGGAAACACAATATATCAGCGGCGATTAAACTTCGGTGCCGAAACGCCGCCAAAATTCGGCTTCGGGCACACCAGCCATTAACCACCAGGCACCAGACGAAGACCTATTCCTAAGAGAATCCCGGCAGCAAGGAAGCGAGCGGCCTTTCACGGCCCCATGACCTTGAGTACTTCAGGAACCGGATAGCGGTTGCCGTCATAGCGCAGCCGGTAGGTCCGTTTCACCGGCTTGCCGGGATGGGACTGGCACTCGCCATCCTTGTCGGGAGACGGGTCATCGGTTTGCGTCCGCTCGAGCGCGACCATGTCGTGATAGCCGTGATGGCTCGTCGGGCTCATTGCCAGGCTGACCTCGGTCGAATGAAAGGATCCCGCGCAATTGGTGTCGCCCTCGCCGCCATTGCCGGCCACGACAAGGCCATCGAGTACCAGGCGCAGGGCATCGTCGGCGAGAACATAAAGCCGCAGGTCGGTTTCGCTGAAGGGATTGGCCTGCGAATGGTTCGCGATTTCGATGCGCAGGCCGAAGGCCATCACCCCGGGCGCCAGCCTGTAGCGGCCGGTATCGAACTCGATCTTGCGGATGGCGATGGCATCATCGGCGATCAGCCCCGGCTGGAGCAGGCGCAGGCGCACACGCTGGCTGTTCCTGTCGACGACCAGAAGCTCGATATCGCCGACATGGCCATCGTCGCTGGATTGGGCGCTGTCGATCAGCGGCACGGCTACCAACAGCAGGTCGTCATGGGCAGGCCAGATCTTGCAGCTCAGCCCAAACGGCGCGTCGCCATCCGTCAGGGCGATGCTGATATGAGGTTCGAGCGTGAACGAGGTGCCGTCGGCGCTCTTTCGAGCTTTGGGATAGGCCTGCTGCACCAGGGCGGCGGCATCGCCGCAATCGTCGGCCACGGCCCAGGCGGGCGACAGGGTGGCTGCGGCAAGGCCGAGGAAGAGGGTGCGCAACAGCATGGACTTCTCACCTGCAAGGCCGAGTACGGTCATAACAATGGTTTGTCAGTCCCCCTGCTAGGACTTTTGTGGGGCGCTCGCTAGAGCCGGACGATTTCAGCTCGAATCGAAGCCTCACACCTTTCGGCATCATGCTATTGCGCCGTCATTTTGACGATGACTGGAATGGCCGCGATCATCAGCACCACCGGTAGGATGCATACCACCACCGGCACCGACATCTTGGCCGGCAGAGCGTGCGCCTTTTCCTCGGCCAACGACATACGCTTATGGCGCATGTCGTCGGAAAAAACGCGCAACGCCCCCGACAGGCTGGTGCCGAGTTCCTTGGACTGCTGCAGCAGCGTGGCGAAGGAACGCACTTCGTCCAGGCTGAGGCGGTCGGCGAGCGCCTTCAGCGCATCGTCGAGGCTGCGCCCTGCCCTCAGCTCCAACGACACCAGCTGCAGGTTCTGGCTGAGCGCGGGATAGGTCTTGGCGAGTTCCTTGGAGACGCGCTCTATGCCGGCCTCCATGCTCATGCCGGCATCCGAGCAGACAATCATCAGGTCCATGAAATCGGGAAAGCCGTTGCGGTACTCGCGCCTGCGTTCCCGCACTTTCTGGCTCAACACCAGGCCGGGCAGGAAATAGCCGGCCGCTCCCGACAGGATGACGAATGTCCAGCGACTGGCCATCGTCGCGTCCGGGCTGGCCATCCACCGGTTGAGCACAAACACACCGATTGCCGTGCCGATCATCGCGCTGAACCGGATCAGGAAGAACGTGCCGACAGCGCGCGGCTCCATGTAGCCCGCCTGGATGAGCTTCATGCGCAGCCGGGCGACATTTTCCGGATCGCTCCTGGCGTAGAATTCCTGCGCCCGCTTCACTGCCTTCTCGCGCACGACGCCGGTATTCTTCTTCTGCACCGGCTCTGGTTTGGCGGCCACGGGGCCGTTGTCGACCCTGAGCCGGCGCATGACCTCGTTGCGGTCGCCCTTCGCCATGACAACAGGCCAGGCAACAGCGGCAGCACCCGCCGCCAGCAGCAGGATGGCCACCGGCATCAATGAGGTCGGCGCAAGCGAGGCGAGGAATTCGATGAAGCCCTGCATGTCAGAACTTGAAATTCGACATTTTGAACATGATCAGATTGCCCAGCATCAGCCAGGTGATCGAGCCGCCGAGCAGGTACCAGGTTTTCGCCGCGCCCCAGACGTCGCGGTAGAAGCCCGGCATCAGCGCCATAATGGCGGTGAACAGCAACGCCGGCACCGCTGTCAGGATGTAGGCCGACATCCGACCTTCTGTCGCAATGGCGCGCACCTTGCGGCGCAGCTTGCCGCGCTCGCGGATCGTCGTCGCCAGGCCGTCGAGGATCTCGCGCAGATTGCCGCCCGAACTGGTCTGGATCGAGACGGCGGTGACGAACAGCGGCAAATCCTCCTGGCCGACCCGGTCGAACAGCGAGTTCAACGCCGAAACCAGATCGGAGCCATATGTCACCTCGTCGGCGATGACGCCGAACTCGGTGCCGATCGGGTCGGGCATCTCGCGCGCCACCATGGCGATCGCCACCGGCACCGGATGGCCGGCCTTCAGGCCACGCGTGATCAGTTCCAGCGCCTCCGGCAATTGCATGCCGAACCGCTTTACCCGGCGCTTGCGCTTGAAGCGCAGCGTGATCACCGGCAGCACCGGCACAAGCACCACAAACAGCACAAGCCCCATCAGCGGCGGCAAGCCGTACCAGATGGCGACCAGGGTCATCGCCATCGCCACGCCGCAGCTGATCATCAGGAATTTCGACAGCGGCATGATCATGCCCGACTGGGTTCGCAAAGCGCGGAACCGATCCAGCGAAAACAGCGGCGTGCCTGCGTCGAGGCCGCGTTCCTTGCGCAGTTGGACAAGCACCTGCTCCTGGCTGATCTTGTTTTCCTGCAGCTTCATGCGCCGGTTGATGGCGGTGCGCTTGTCGCTGCGGCCGGCATAAAGCAGGTAGCAGGCCTCGGCGATCAGGATGCCGGTCAGCGCGGCCGCGGCATAAACGACATAGATAGCGCTCATTCCATCGAACACTTGGCTACTCCTGCGGCCGGCCGGGTTCGAAATATCGTCCGGGAAACTCGATGCCCATGGCGCGCAGATCCTCGAGGAAGCGCGGCCGGATGCCGGTCGCCTCGTAGTGGCCCAGAATCCTGCCGTCGGCCTCCATGCCGGTACGCACAAAGCGGAAGATCTCCTGCATCTGGATGACATCTCCTTCCATGCCGGTCACCTCGGCGACACTGGTCACCTTGCGCTTGCCGTCGGACAGGCGCGTCAGCTGAACGATCAGGTCGAGCGCGCTGGCGATCTGGCTGCGGATCGACTGCACCGTCATCGGCATGCCGGTCATGCCGAGCATCTGCTCGAGCCGCGAAATGGCGTCGCGCGGCGTGTTGGCATGGATGGTCGCCATCGACCCTTCGTGGCCGGTGTTCATTGCCTGCAGCATGTCGAAAGCCTCCTCGCCCCGGCACTCGCCGAGGATGACGCGGTCGGGGCGCATGCGCAGTGCGTTCTTGACCAGGTCGCGCTGCTTCAGCTCGCCATGGCCTTCGATGTTGGCCGGACGTGTTTCCATACGCGCGACATGCGGCTGCTGCAGTTGGAGCTCGGCCGCGTCCTCGATGGTGATCAGCCGCTCGTCTTCCGGAATGAAGGCCGACAGCGCATTGAGCATGGTCGTCTTGCCGGTGCCGGTACCGCCCGAAATGATCGTCGTCTTGCGGGCATGCACGGCCGCCGCCAGCACTTCGGCCATGTTCTGGGTGATGGCGCCGAATTCGACCAGTTTGTGCAGGCCGAGCTTGTTCTTGGAAAATTTGCGGATCGACACCAGCGGCCCATCGACCGCAACCGGGCGGATGGCCGCGTTGAAGCGCGAGCCGTCCAGCATGCGGGCATCGACCATCGGCTGCGATTCGTCGACACGGCGACCGACCGCGGCGACGATCTTGTTGACGATGCGCAGAAGATGCGCCTCATCCTTGAACGGAATGTGGACCGGCTGCAGCTTGCCCTTCTTTTCGACAAAGCAGTTCATGTGGCCGTTGATCAGGATATCGTTGATGTCGGGGTCCTTGAGCAGCGGCTCGAGCGGACCGAGGCCGACCATCTCGTCGACGATGTCGTCGACCAGCGCGTCAAGCTCGACGGTGTTGATCGCCATCCGCTCCTGCTTGGTCTTTTCCGACACGAAATCACGCACTTGCCGGCGCATCTCATCCTTCGGCAAACGCTCCAGCGCGACAAGATTGATCTCTTCGAGCAGCAGCCGGTGGATACGCACGCGCGCATCGAGCACCTTGTTGGCATTCTTTGCCGGCGCTGTGTCCGGCTTTGCCGGCAAAGCCTTTCGGCTGGTCGGAATGACGACGGCATGATGGGTGACCGGCGTCGTCTCAGGCACGCGCTGCGGAAGCGCATCGCGGTTCTGCAGGGCGGAGAAGCGGCTGGTCATCCGGCTTTCCTCTGCAGCAATTCACGGCCCATGCCAAACAGCGAGCGCGATTTCGCCCGTGTTGGGACCGCTTCCTCCGGCAGGATGATCTTTTTCAGATCGTTGACGACATTGGCGTTGGGATCGATCTCGTGCAGCGGCACGCCGCGATCGACCGCCTCGCGCACCAGCCGATAGTTGTTGGCGATACCGCCGACGAAATGCTCGCCGAGAATTTCCTGGACGTCCGCCTGCTTGATGCCGTTGTCGAACATCTTCTGTTCGAAACGGTTGACGATGACGTTCGGCTTCACTTCCTTGCCGGCAGTCTCGTAGACCGCCTGGATCAGCCGCTGGGTGTGGCGCAGGCACGGCACCGTCATTTCCGCGACGATGTAGAGCTTGTTGGAACCGAGCAGCACGGTTTCCGTCCATGGAAACCAGGTGCGTGGCATGTCGATGACGACATTGTCGAAATAGGCCGAAACGAGGTCCAGCATGCGCACCACGACATCGGTCTTGAACGAGCGCATCTCTGCTGGATGCGCCGGTGCCGCCAGCACGCACAGCCCGCTGGCATGCTTGGACAGCATCACGTCGAGCAGTTGCCGGTCGAGACGCTCGGGCTGGTTCTCGATCTCGGTGATGTCGAAACGCGGTTCGAGGTCGAGATATTCGGCACAGGCGCCCTGCTGGAAATTGAGATCGACGACGCAGGTCGAGGCGCCGCGCGTCGCCGAGTGATGCAGCTGGAAGGCGGTCTGCAGCGCCAGCGTGGTGGTGCCGACGCCGCCCGCGGCAGGCATGAAGGTGTAGATCTGCGATTCGGTGTTTTCCTCGCGCCCGGGTCCCTGCAGCGCCCGCACGACGGAGCGCACCAGATCGGCCGTGGTGATCGGCTTGACCAGGAAATCCGCGACCTTGAGCTGCACCAGAATGCGCACCGCGGCGGCGTTGAACTCCTGCGTGACGACGACGACCGGAACCTTGTCCTCCAGCCGGCGCATAATGCGCTGCAGCGACTCGACCTCCTCCAGCCTTGCCGCATCCATGTCGACGATGATGGCGCCGAAGTCGGCTTCCTGGATCTCGCCGCGCAACTCGGTGACGTTCTTCTCCACTGTCGAGAGCTGTATGATCTCGGAGGCGGAAAATGCGGTGCGCGTGTCCTGCGCAAATGTCCTGTCGGTCGATACGAGCAGGATCTTCCTGGTCTTGATGCCGTTTGCCATTCTGTCAGCCTGTCAGGTCGATCGACCGTTGGATCATTTGCCCGTGGGATCAATTGGTCGTGCTGGACTGCGACGCCTTGGCACCGGCCGCCTGATCGGGTGTGACAGCCGCGGCACTGCCTCGTTGGGCCGGCACCAGGAGCCTGGTGTTCTGGACCCCGTATTTCCAGGGATCGACCATCTGCATGACGGTGTTGGCGGCCTGCGCATTTCCGGCGCCGGCCGTCGGCCCTTCGCTGCGCACATAGTCGTCGCTGGTGCAGCCGGCGGCAAAGCCGGTCAGCAGCAAGGCGACGCTCGATCCAAAGACCAGACGCATGACTTCAATCCTTCGGCAGGTCGAGGAAATGCCCAGCCGAAGCGGCCGCTGCAGGTTGAGTGACGCGGCCGTCTGCCAGCGCCACGGTGCGACCGGCATCGGAATCCTTCACTTCCTCGGTGTTGTTGAGAAAATAGTCGGCGTTGCTGGCCGGCTGCGTGCCATCGGTCGGCTCGACGAGCTTCTTCTCCGGATCGACCGGCTTGACCAGATAGGGCGTCACGATGATGACGAGGTCGGTCTCGCGCCGCTGATAGGATTTCGAGGAAAACAGCGCCCCAAGCACCGGCATCTTGCCGAGGCCGGGAATGCGCGACGTGGTGATGTCGTTTTGCGACTGCAGCAGTCCAGCGATCATGAAGCTCTGGCCGTTCTTCAGGTCTACCGACGTCCTGGCACGGCGCACGATGAAGCCGGGAACCGAGATGGTCCCGATATTGTAGGAGGCCGACGCGTCGATCGAGGAGACTTCCGGCGCGATGTCCAGACTGACCAGCCCATCCTTGAGGACGGTCGGCGTGAAATCCAGGCTGACGCCGTATTTCTTGTAGCTGACCGAGATCTTGCCGTCGTCCTCGGAGACCGGGATCGGGAATTCGCCGCCGGCGAGAAAGCTCGCTGTCTGGCCGGAACGGGCGATCAGGTTCGGCTCGGCCAGCCGCCGCGCCAGGCCGCGCTCTTCTAGCGCCTTGATGGCGATATCGATCGACACGCCGTTCGACAAAAGCCTGCCGATGATCTCGCCGGTGCCGGCGGCCGGCACTGTACCCGGATCGATCGAGACGTCGCGGCCACCGAGGCCGTAGGCAAAATTGGCGGCGTATTTGGCGCCCAGATCCTGACCCGCCTGGCGGTTGATCTCGACAAAACGGACATTGAGCTGGACCTGCTGCGACGATGAGATGTTGACCGAGTTGATGACCTCCTCGGTGCCGGAAAAGCGCGTCGCGATCTTGTTTGCCTTTTCGGCGGCGACCGCGTCATCCGCCTCGCCCGACAGCACGACCCGGCCGTTGGCCGATCCGACCTTGATCCTGGCATCCGGCACGCTGGCCCGAATGGTGCTGGCCAGCTGGTCTGTGTCGAGCGTCACCTCGATGTCGACGGTGCCGACAAGCTGCTTCTTCTCATCGAACAGCGCAATGCCGGTAGTGCCGAGATTGTTGCCGAGCACGTAGAAGGATTTGTCGGTCAGCGGATTGACGTTGGCGATCTCCGGGTCGCCGATGACGATCTGGTAGAAGGCGGCACTGGTCATGATCGTCTTCGGCTTGCCCTTGGCAACCTTGATCGACGCATTCTTGGTCGACGACACATAGACGATGTCGTTGTCAGCTCTCGCCGAGGCGCCGAAAGCCAGCATCGCGGCAGCAGCCAGCGAAGACGCGACAGCCACCGCACGCAAAATGCGCAACCGCCCCATGACCCGATATGTGAACAGCCCGAACATTGTCCCGTCCCTCACCCAGTCCCCACTGGCTTATTTCTGGTCCCGCGAAGGAACCTGGTATTCCTCGGCCTTCGTGCCGCGCGTTACGATGACCGTCTTGAACTTCGGTTTCTCCGGCTCCTTGGTGACGGCGTCGAACACCGAGCCGGCCGCGGCCTGCACATCCGAGGCGACCGATCCGCCGAAGGAGGAGATGGTGGTGACGCCGTTCTTGCCGTCACCGCCTTCGCTGGCGGATCGAAGCGACAGGGACAAGGTGCCGACGGTGCGGGCCAACGCCACTTTCTGCGCGCCGTCTGTCGTCACCTCGATAGTCACCGAATTGGAAATCTGCGGCGTCGTCTGGCGCTCGTCGGCGCCCTGCCCGACGCTCAGCACCTTGGCATCGGCGACGACGATCTCGGAGGTGATGGTCGAACCGGCGGCCCCTTGCGCATTCTTGGCCACTTCCTGAATTTCGCCGGCATCGCGCGTCAGCACCACGTCAACGCGGTCACCGGGCGTGACGAAGCCGCCGACGCCGGCTATCTCGTCGGTGCGGATGGTGACCGCCCGCATTCCGGGCGTCATCATGTTGGAAAGCGTCGCGCGGCCATTTGGCCCAGACAGCTTGGTCAGCAGCACCGGTTCGTTGACCTCGATAGGCGACAGCACCACGCGAGTGCCGTCGGCGAGCAAGGCATTGATGGTGGTGAAGGCGCCCTGCGGCACGGCCTCTTGCGACCACGGGATTTCGCTGAGCTGCGCGCGGTCGAGCGCCATGCCGTAGCGCAATGGGGCATTCGCCACCACGATGGTCTTGAACTCGACCTTCGGCACAACAAGTGCCGGGATCGACGACGTCTTCTCTTCGGAATCGGCCTCGGCCTGGCTTTTGACCCAGAAATCCGCGGCAAAGATCGAGATCGCCCCGAAAACGGCGGCGATGCCGATCATCGATATGGCCTTGCCCCTCACGCCTAAACCCCTGATATCAGCAGTTTCTTGTTTTGTTGGGCTCACGCTAGGCCGCATTGTTAAAGAATCAGGAATCTTGCGCGGCGGCATCGGACCTATTTCCGCCAGCTTGGTTATCGAATGGTTTTGGGTTAAGAGGGATCAGATCCCCGAACGGAACAGGAACCTCGGTCGCTTGGCGCTGAAAAGCGTGGCAGTATCGCGAGGTGATTCGCAGCACCGGACCCTATGGCAGGCATGGACGACAACAACGATCTCTTCGGCAATATGGACAAGCAGCCGCAGCCGGTTCGCACACCGGCGCGCCCGGCGGATCCGCTGGTGCAGGCCACCAAGCGTCCTGCCTCAATCAAGGATGGCAGCGAGGGCTATAGCGCTGCCGACATCGAGGTGCTGGAAGGGCTGGAGCCGGTGCGCCGCCGGCCAGGCATGTATATCGGCGGCACCGACGACAAGGCGATGCACCATCTGTTCGCCGAGGTCATCGACAATTCGATGGACGAGGCGGTAGCCGGCCATGCCACCTTCATCGATGTCGAGCTCTCGGCCGACGGCTATCTCGCCGTGACCGACAATGGCCGCGGCATCCCGATCGATCCGCACCCGAAGTTCAAGAAGCCGGCGCTCGAAGTGATCATGACGACGCTGCATTCGGGCGGCAAGTTCGACTCCAAGGTTTACGAGACATCAGGTGGCCTGCATGGCGTCGGCGTGTCCGTGGTCAACGCGCTGTCGGACCATCTCGAGGTCGAGGTCGCGCGGGGACGGCAACTGTATCGACAAAAATTCTCGCGCGGCGTTCCCGTGACCGGCCTGGAGCAACTGGGCGAAATCCACAACCGGCGCGGCACAAAGATCCGATTCCACCCCGACGAGCAGATTTTCGGCAAGGGCGCTGCGTTCGAACCGGCGCGGCTCTACCGCATGACGCGCTCGAAAGCCTATTTGTTCGGTGGTGTCGAGATCCGCTGGACCTGCGATCCGTCGCTGATCAAGGAAAAAGATCAGACACCGGCCAAGGCTGAATTCCATTTTCCCGGCGGCCTGAAGGATTATCTCAAGGCATCGCTCGGCGACGACTTCCAGGTGACTCGCGAAATCTTCGCCGGCAAGAGCGAGAAACAAGGCGGCCATGGCTCGCTCGAATGGGCGGTGACCTGGTTCGGCGGCGACGGCTTCATCAATTCCTACTGCAACACCATCCCGACCGGCGAAGGCGGCACCCACGAAGCCGGCTTCCGCAACGTGCTGACGCGGGGCCTGCGCGCCTATGCCGATCTCGTCGGCAACAAGCGCGCCTCGATCGTGACCTCGGAAGACGTCATGATCTCGGCGGCGGGCATGCTGTCGGTGTTCATCCGCGAGCCGGAATTCGTCGGCCAGACCAAGGACAGGCTGGCGACGATCGAGGCAATTCGAATTGTCGAGACCGCGATCCGCGATCCGTTCGACCATTGGCTGGCCGACAATCCGCAGGAAGCCTCGAAGCTGCTCGAATGGGTGATCGCGCGCGCCGACGAGAGGGTGCGCCGACGGCAGGAAAAAGAGGTGTCGCGCAAGAGCGCGGTGCGCAAACTGCGGCTGCCGGGCAAGCTCGCCGATTGCACGCAGAATGCCGCGGCCGGCGCTGAACTGTTCATCGTCGAAGGTGACTCGGCCGGCGGCTCGGCCAAGCAGGCGCGCGACCGCGCCAGCCAGGCCGTCCTGCCGCTGCGCGGAAAAATCCTCAACGTCGCCAGCGCCGGCAACGACAAGCTCGCCGGCAACCAACAGATTTCGGACCTGATCCAGGCGCTCGGCTGCGGTACGCGTTCGAAGTACCGCGATGAGGATCTGCGCTACGACCGCGTGATCATCATGACCGACGCTGATGTCGACGGCGCCCACATCGCCTCGCTGCTGATCACCTTCTTCTATCAGGAGATGCCGGCACTTGTGCGTGGCGGCCATCTCTACCTAGCGGTGCCGCCGCTTTACTCGATCAGGCAAGGCGGCAAGGTCGCCTATGCCCGCGACGACGCGCACAAGGACGAGCTCCTGCGCACCGAATTCACCGGGCGCGGCAAGGTCGAACTCGGCCGCTTCAAGGGCCTGGGCGAGATGATGGCGGCCCAGCTCAAGGAAACCACCATGGATCCGAGGAAGCGCACGCTGCTCAGGATCGACGTGATCGACGCCGAGGCGGCGACCAAGGACGCCGTCGATGCGTTGATGGGCACCAAGCCGGAAGCCCGCTTCCGCTTCATCCAGGAACGCGCCGAATTCGCCGAGACGGAAGTGCTGGATATCTAGCCATCAGCCGGTTTAGCTTGCGCTTCTGATATGGAGACCAGCGTGTGATTGCGGCACGGCTGAAAGGCTATTTCGAAACCAGTTTGACCGACCTGACGCAACCGACGCGCTCGGACTGGATTTTCGCTCTTCGCACCGTTTCAGCCGGCCTGATAGCGCTGCTGGCCGCCTACGCCCTAAAACTCGACCACCCGCAATGGGCCATGATGACGGTGTTCATCGTCGCCCAGCCGGTTGCCGGCATGGTGCTGGCGAAGGGCTTCTACCGGCTGCTCGGCACGCTGGTCGGCGGCGTCGCGGCGATCGGCATCACCACCGTATTCGGCACCAACCCCTGGGTGCTGGTGACGGTGCTTGCCGTCTGGATCGGCATCTGCACCTTCGTCTCGTCGCTGCTGCGCAATCCGGAAGCCTATGGCGCCGCGCTCGCCGGCTACACCGCAATGATCATCGGCCTGCCCGCCTTCGGACAACCGCATCTCGTCGTCGACCTCGCGGTCGCGCGATGTGCCGAGATCGTGCTTGGCATTGTCTGCGCCGGCCTGACCAGCCGCCTGATCCTGCCAAAACTGGCCAGCGACGCCATCGTCTCGCGCCTGAAACGCTGTATCCTTGATCTTGCCACCTATGCCGGCGGTGCGTTCTCCGGCGGCGACCCGGCAACGCTGTCCACGCTGCACCGAAAGCTGATCACTGATGCCCAGACGCTCGGCGAGATGCGCGCCTATGCCAGGCTCGAGGCGCCGAGCTTCGCGCCGCGCGCCCATCCAGTCCGTCGCACCATCGGACAGCTGCTCTCGGCCCTGTCGGCGGCACGCGCGCTGCATTCGCACGCCGCCCCGAAGAATGCGGCGCTCATCCCGGTGCGCTCGGAACTGCAGTCGCTGGTCAGCGAGCTGGCGACCAAGCCCGGCGCGCTGGACGATACGGCGCTGTGGGTGGCTCGGCTCGATGCGATTTCCGGAAACGCCCGGCAAATGCCAGATGCCTCGACCGACCAGGGCGACGACAGGGTCGGCACCATCACCCGCCTGACCATCGCCGCCGATTTCGCCGAGGCGCTCAAGCAGGTGCTGCGCGGCCTCGACGCCCTGCGCGCGCCTGCCACGCGCCTGGCCAGGGGCAGCAGGCAGCCTGCGCTGGTGGTGCATCGCGATTACGCCGGCGCATCGCGTAACGCCTTGCGCGCTGCCCTTGCCACGCTGCTGGTCGCGGCTTTCTGGTTGACGACGAAATGGTCGGAAGCGGCCGGCACGGTCATCCTCGTTGCTGTCGTATCGAGCCTGTTTGCTGCTCGCCCCGACCCTGTGCAGGTCGCCTGGGGTTTCTTCAAGGGAACGCTGCTCGCTTTGCCCTTTGCCTTTCTCGTCGGCCAGATCGCGCTGCCCGCTTTGCCGGGCTTCGGCTGGTTCATGCTGTTTGTCGTGCCCATTCTTGTACCGACGGCGCTGGCCATGGCCAATCCACGCTATGTCGGCGTGGCGACGGCCTTCGCCATCAACTTCCTCGCCTTCCTGAGCCCGCACCAGGCGATGACCTACGATCCCGTACCCTTCTTCGCCGGGTCGGCGTCGATCCTGGTCGGCATCCTGCTGGCGATCGGTGTCTTCATCGTCGTGCTGCCAGCCGATCCGTGGCTCGCGGCCAACCGGATCGTGCGCGCCATGCGCGAGGATCTGGCGCGGCTTTGCCTGCATGAGCGGGTGCCGAGGCGGTCGGCCTTCGAGAGCCTCGCCTACGACCGCATCAACCAGCTGATGCCGCTGGTGCAGAATGCCGGTCAGAAGGGCGATGCGGTTCTGGGCGGCGGAGTCGCCGCCGTCACCGTCGGCCTGGAGGTCCTTCGGCTGCGCGATGCAAGCCAAAGCCATGCCATTCCATCCGAGACCGCGCTTTCGATCGCCAACTTCCTGAGGGGACTGGCGCGCGAACTGCTTTTCCGCGCCCCCGGCGATCCACAGACCTCGACCGTCGCCGTCGCCCGGCAGTACGCAGCGAACATCGCCGAGCGAAACGGCACCGGCGAATTGCTGCAAATCGCAGCATCGCTGCGCATCATCGCCGCGGCGATGGAGGATTTCCCGGACTTTTTCGCGAGGGATAAAGGCTAAGCCGCCGCTATCGCCAGTGCGTGGCCGCGTGCGTTTTCGCGCAGCGCGTCGAGATGGATCGACTTGACCAGCGTGGCAAGATCGCCTTCCGCGGACTGCCCGCCCACCTCCTTGAGCATCAGCCAGCTGACCTCTTGCACACCGGCGACGCGCTTGCCGTTGGCGACCTCGCGCCAGATCTTCAGCGCGCGCAGGATGATGGCATGGGTGACTGCGGCGAGGCCGGCGCTGCGGAACAACGCCTGCAACGCCACGTCGTGCCCGCCGGCCAGCAGCGCCCTCACCCGTTGTTCGGACTGCTGGCTGAGCGCGACCAGCGCCGAGCCGAAGAAATCGACCTTGCCATGCGCGATGGTGCGGATCAGAAAGCTCGCGGTAAGGTCGCCGCGCAGCCTGAGATGCTCGATCAGGGCCGCATGTTCTTCCTGGCGCGTGCCTTCTATCAGCGTCACCGAAGCCTTGACGCAGGCGTCGCGCATGACGCGGTCGGCTCGCGCCGCGCCCATCAATGCCATCACCAGTGGCGACGTTTTCAACATTTCGCCCAGCTTGACGAGCAGCATATGCCGACAGTCGGCCGGCAGCCTGATATCCGATATCAGCGCCTCGCGCACCAAGGGCAGATGGCCGTGGCGTTCGGCCATGCGGCGGAAGCTGAGCGAGGCGATGTCGGCGCCGCTGTTGGCGAGCAGCACGGCGCAGGCGTCCGCCTCGCCGATCTCGGCGATGGCCGCCGACAGCGCCATCGAGACGAGTGGCCGGTCGGCGATCAATTTCTGTGTCGCCTTCGGACTTGAAGCCACGCGGTTGATCAGGTCGGCGTCGGTGAGCAGCGGCGAGCGGGCCAGCACCACGCCGGCGACTTCCGGCTGGTCGGAGGCCAGCACGCTGATGATCTGCATTGGCGCGTGGTGGCTCATCGACAGCGCCTCGGCCATCGCCAGCCGCACCTTCGACGAGGCATCGTCGAGCAATAGCGTCAGCGCCGCCTCGGCGGCGCAACGGTCCTCGAAAGGCAATTCGGAATTGATATAGGCCCGGGCCAGAGCGCTCGCCGCCGCGGCACGCTCCGACACCCTGGCCGTGTAGATCCATTTCAGAAAATGCGAAACAACAACCATGCCCGCCTGCTTACGCCCCTTGTCAGAAGCTTCTGACCCCACTGACGACCGTAGGCAGAATTGGTTTACGAACCGTTCACCATGTTCATTAACTGGCTTGCGAGGCTGATTTGCAGCGCCTATCACCGTCAAGCACGTGAGGAGAAAGAAATGGCCGGGCTTTATCTCGAAGAGTTCGTTGTCGGCCATGTCTTCCAGCACACGCTGCGCAAGACCGTTACCGAAAGCGACAACATGCTGTTTTCGGTAATGACGCTGAACCCGCAGCCGCTGCATATCGACTTCGATTTCGCCGCCAGGAGCGAATGGGGCAAGCCGCTGGTCAACTCGCTGTTCACGCTCGGCTTGATGATCGGCATTTCGGTCAATGACATCACAGTCGGCACTACGGTCGCCAATCTCGGCATGAAGGAGACCGTGTTTCCGCATCCGGTCTTCCATGGCGACACCATCCGGGTCGAGACGACAGTCATCTCGGTGCGCGAATCCAGGTCGAAACCCGATCGCGGCATCGTCGAATTCGAGCATCGCGCCTACAACCAGCATGGCGATCTCGTCGCCAAATGCACCAGGCAAGCGATGATGCTGAAGAAGGCGATCTGACGCATGCGTTCGCTGCTGTTCGTCCCTGGCGATTCCCAGAGGAAACTGGAAAAAAGTTTTGGTGCCGGCGCCGACG
>NZ_RZQY01000001.1:0-38755 GCF_003998575.1 Mesorhizobium sp. M7A.F.Ca.CA.001.10.2.1
CTGTAGAGCAGTTCGGCGCGTTGTGTGTCGATGAGGTTCATCGCGCCCTTGATGATGCCGTTGGTCTCGAGGAATTCCTCGTCGCACTGGGCGATGATGTCGACAATGGCATTGCCGATGCAAAGCACGTCATAATCCGGCATCAAAATCTCCGCCAAAACCCGAGCCGGCTTCTTGCCACGCCGGCCGGGCGTGGTCTCGCGAGTTGGAATGGGTTGCCGCATGCGCTTGATCCAGCCGCCCTCACGCAGCTGCCGGTCCGGCTTCACGCAGCAAATCGTCAGCTTTGTCCGTCTTCTCCCAAGTGAACTCAGGCTCTTCACGCCCGAAGTGTCCGTATGTCGCCGTCTTGCGGTATATCGGCCGTAAGAGATCAAGCATCTTGATGATGCCTTTCGGTCGGAGATTGAAAACCTCGAGAACAAGGCGCTCGATCCTTTTTTCCTCGATCCTTGCGGTTCCGAAGGTATTGACCATGACAGAAACCGGACTGGCCACGCCGATCGCGTAGGCAAGCTGAACCTCGCAGACCTCCGCAAGGCCGCTGGCAACGATGTTC
The DNA here is from genome assembly GCF_003998575.1 of Mesorhizobium sp. M7A.F.Ca.CA.001.10.2.1. Classification (NCBI taxonomy): domain Bacteria; kingdom Pseudomonadati; phylum Pseudomonadota; class Alphaproteobacteria; order Hyphomicrobiales; family Phyllobacteriaceae; genus Mesorhizobium; species Mesorhizobium sp. M7A.F.Ca.CA.001.10.2.1. Next base: position 560 of record NZ_RZQY01000001.1, read on the forward strand.
TTCGCGACATACCGGGCGGCATAGGCCGCCGAGCGGTCAACCTTGGATGGGTCCTTGCCCGAAAAGGCACCGCCGCCGTGACGCCCGGTCCCACCGTAGGAATCGACGATGATCTTCCGTCCTGTGAGGCCGCAGTCGCCGGCAGGCCCACCGACCACGAACCGCCCTGTTGGGTTGACCAGAAATCTGATCCCCGAAGTATCCAGGTGGGCCGGCAGGACCGGTTTTATGATCTCCTCAATGACGCCTTCGCGGACCGTGGCTTGTGAGACCGCTTCGTCATGCTGCGTTGACAGGACTATGGTATCCAGCGCCACCGGGCGGAGCCCTTCGTAGCGTACCGACACTTGAGATTTCACGTCCGGACGCAGCCAGCCAAGCTGTCCCGCTTTGCGGACCTCGGCCTGTCTTTTCGTCAAATGGTGAGCGAGTTGGATCGGCAGGGGCATCAATGTATCCGTCTCGTTGCATGCGAATCCAAACATGATGCCCTGATCCCCTGCCCCTTGCCCGAGATCCTGCCCTCGTCCTTCATCAACGCCCTGGCTTATGTCGGGCGACTGCTCGGTGAGGGCCAGAACGACGGCGCAACGTCGACCATCAAAGCCAATCGCATCATCGTCGTAGCCAATATCGAGTATCGTATCGCGGGCGACTTGGCTGTAATCGATGTGGGCATGGCTGGTGATCTCGCCAGCCACAACGACCATCCCCGTCTTCACCAACACTTCACAGGCGACGCGCGCCTTCGGATCGGTGCGCAGGACCGCATCGAGAATGGCATCGGAGATGTTGTCTGCCATCTTATCGGGGTGTCCCGCGCCGACGGATTCGGAAGAGAACACGAACTGCCTGGTCATAAAAATGCCCTCGCTTCAAGTGCTGGAGTTAGTGAGGAGTTTCTGGATTGGGGTGGCTTATCGGTCGGGGATGCCGGGAACATCGAACGCAGTGCAGAAGTCGGCAACGTCTCTTCGTACGCTCGCATGAACTTCCTGGTCATCGGGCTGGCGGCAGACCGAGTCGATGAAAGCGGCGATCTGCACCATCTCCGTTTCGCGCATGCCCATGGACGTCACCGCTGGTGTCCCTAAGCGGATGCCGCTTGTCAGCGCCGGATGCCGCCGGTCGCCCGGGACCATATTGAAATTCGCAATGATGCCTGCACGCGATAAGCGCTCCGCATAGGCTTTGCCTGACAGCGACCGGTCCCGAAGATCAAGGATCAGCATGTGATTGTCAGTGCCCCCGGTGACGAGTTCATAACCTCGCTCCAGAAGTGCCTGGGCCAGAGCCTTGGCGTTGTGGACGATCTGCTGACCGTAGACACGAAAGGACGAGTTCGCTGCTTCCTGCAAAGCGACGGCAAGCGCGGCGATAGTATTCATGTGCGGTCCGCCTTGCAGAAGAGGGAACACGGCGCGGTCTATACGTTTGGCCAGATTGTGTTTGCTCTTCGGATGATGGAGGGGCTGATAACGGTCTTCATTCCTTGATAAAATGAAGCCACCCCGGGGACCGCGGATCGACTTGTGAGAGGTGCTGGTGACCACATCGCAATGGGACACGGGGTTCGGATGCACTCCTGCGACAACCAGGCCGCAGATGTGGGCGATGTCAGCCACCAGATACGAGTTCACCTCCGAAGCAATTTCGGCCATGGCCGCGTAGTCAAAAATACGCGGATAAGCAGTTCCGCCGACCCAAATTAGCTTCGGGCGTTCCCGCTTGGCGGTCTCGCGCAAGTGGTCATAGTCAATTTGCTGTGTCTTTTCGTGCAGCCTGTACGGGACGCGCTGATAATCGCTGCCGGAAAAATTGACGGACCAACCGTGAGTCAGATGGCCGCCTTCGGGTAAAGGCAAGCCCATGACTTTGTCACGGGGGCTCAAAAGCGCGCGATAGACAGCCTGGTTGGCTGGCGAGCCTGAATAAGGCTGGACGTTGGCGTGTTCACTGCCAAATAGCGCTTTCAGGCGCTCGATCGCGAGGGTCTCAAGCTCATCGACGATCTCGTTTCCGGCGTAGTAGCGCGCACCGGGGTATCCCTCGGCATACTTGTTGGTGAAAATCGACCCGGTCGCTTCCAACACCGCCGAGGAGGCAAAGTTCTCGGAGGCGATCAGTTTGAGAGTTGTCCGCTCCTGACGCTCCTGTCTTAGAAGCAGTTCGTGAACGCGGGAGTCGACGGCGGCTAAGTGAGGCCGCCCGTAAGTGTCGGGCTGCGCGATGGCGCCGCCGGCGGAGTTATCCATGGTAGTCGCGCTCCATTTGGACTGATCTATTTCACGATCAAGCAGGCGGTCCCTTCAACCGCGCGTCTTGTATTGCTTCCAGGCGTTGTAGGTCTCTTTTATGATGGCCATCATCGTGGGGCAGGAGATCGACCACCAATTGAGCCAGCCCGCCATCCTTGCCTCCTGCTTGCATATGGTACGAAGACTGCGGACGTTGTTCGTTGCAGCAAAGAAAGTTGGCTCTGACCAGCCGCCGAACGTGGCGTCGAACCTGCTCGCGAGGCAGACTGGTAATATCGGCCAGCTCGCCGACGGTTAGATCCGCATGCGCGCAAAGGCCCAGGATTCGAAGGCGATCAAGATGCGCTGCCGTCCTTAGGCGATTTACCAGTGTCAACATTGGTTGGCATCAACCCGGACGGGATGCAGCAAGCCGCTAGCCCTTCTATCCCCATCAATCCGCATGAGACCTCTCTCGTCATTTGCTGTAAATCCGCTGGTATGGATGCTAATGGAAGATAGATCACAGTCCTTTCTACGACTAAGACGCCAGATATTGGGGCTAATGTACCACCTGACAGGAGACTACACTCACGAACATTATGTGAATTTTTTTTAACGTTGCTGAGAATCAAGGGGGAGGTTTGGCGAATGTCTCGCCGTCGACTGTCGAATCCTGCCCGACGGGATTATAGGGTGCGTAGCCTGCTTGTCCTTTCCACATGACCAGCGACGATGGGGCGAAGGCGGCAGACATAGCTCTGGAGCATGCTGCGGTATCTTTGGCCTGAAGCCGAGGAAGGCGGACCGTGGCTTCCGCGCCGCTGCCGGGAGCCCGCGAACAGGCCAAGTGGATCAGCCGGGTGTTGCCGTCATAGAGCGTGAGACCCAAAGCTGGCCAGCCGCGCCCTGAGGCTGACGCACCGCTCAGCGTCCACCTTGCTCTCGAAGCCCATCGGCATAGCGCCGATAACGACTTGACCGCGTGCGTGTCGACGAGCGATCGGTGAGCGCAAGGATCGAGGGTGCAGTGCAGGATAATGCTGTTTTAAATCAGCGCTGTTTTCAGCCGACTGCCTTGAGCGTGGGCACAAGGATATAGGCCCAAGGCAGGAGATCATCGTCTGCTGTTCGGGAGGCCGCCCTGGGCGCGCGACAGCCGTTCCTTCGGCTGCGCCGCTCCGCCACCATCCGCGCCGTGCCTTCCGGAGACCATTCCCGCTACCGGCCGGCGCCCGTGAAAACCTCGACCCGGCGCACCGGCTCGAGATGGCTGGGCTCAGCGTAACTCTGAAGTCGTCATATACCGAAGCCTTCACAGACTTCGGACATCCCCCTCACAGTCCGATCCAGATGGCGTCAGGAACACCGCTTGCGTTGATGCGGATGAACCCCTGCTTGTGCCACAATGACCCTTATGTCAGCGCGCGAGCCAAAGCTTCCGCGCAAGGCGACGGCTAGGATAAGGCAATGCCGACGAAGGGCACATTGCTTGCCACACTCTGGAATGATGGCATGCTCGGAAGGCCTAGGCTTTGCTCAGGGCCGCCTGCAAGGCGCGCTTTGAGGTTATTCACATAGCCTTCTGCGTAGTCCTGCGCCGTCGAGACCGAAAGATCAATGCCTGCCGCCAAGGCCTCTTCCATCAGGTGCTTTACGAGCCCATTTCGAATGGCCAGCTTGACCTCGGGGCCTGCGATAAGGCCGATCGCCTGCGCGGCCATATTGAGGCCAGCTTCCTCCAGCGCTCGCTTCATATCGCCTCCATTAATGGCCGTACGCAGGAGATTGGCTGCTTGCGACTCAGCCTCGAGAACCATCGAGGCAAGATCGGCTACTTGTCCGAGGCCCGGAATGAAGCTGAGCAGTCCCACCGCCGTTGCCGCCAAGTCGAGCACTTTCGTCTCGATTTTGAGCACGGAGTCGACGACGTGCATGACGGCCCCGCCGTTCTTTTTGGCTGACTTAATGTCAGGCTGGTCCATCAGGCCCATCTTCATGTCCGCGACGGCATTCTGCTCTTCTGCGGTTTGGGCGCCGTGGGTGATTGGCTGCTGAACGTTGCGGTTCGCAGACGACATGTTTGTGCAAAAATGGGCAAAGTCTTTTTTGCTGATATTGCCGGAATCAACCGTATGCCCGCCGCCAAAGTCGAAGAATTTATGATGGGTCTTATAGCCCGTGATCGAATTGTTCAGGAGGCCAAACAAAAGAGGATCTGAAAGGAGCTGAGAGGCTGCTTCCCGCACTTTCGGATCAAGGCTCTTGTCGTCTTTCATTTTCGCCAGTTTGTCGCGAGTCAGAACACCGCTTCCAAAGAACGTGTCCTGATGGTCCTTGATCATCTCGACCGTATTCAGCTCAGTTTGCGTGAGGCTCATCGACGATGAGGCGACTTGCAGGAAATCCTCTTTGTGCATCTTCCCTTTCGAGCCACCGCACAACTGGTTCCAAGCATCGGGGTGATCGAGGAAATATTGCGCCGCCGCAATGACCTGGGGCGGAAATTTGCCGTTTTTCGATTCGCCGCCGACCATTTTCTTGAACTCATCCAGACTCAGGTCCTTGGACAGATTTTCGGAGTACCGGTAAAACTCCCGCAAGGCATCGCTCAAGGTCATGACCGAAGGCTGCAAACCTCCGCTGCCGTCGGATGGTATGTAGTTCTGCTCGTAGCTTCGCGCTTGGGCTTCCTGAAATGCAGCAACTTGTGGGTGGTGGTTTGAAAATCCGGCCAAGTCCTTGGCGTTGATCTTGCCTCCACAGCGGCCGTCGCCCTGCGAGCCAATCGCATAAAAAAGTCCCGAATCCTGCTGCAGTCCCTGGATCGCCGCTTTAAGATCCGGTGGCGTAGAGGGATCATTGGCTTTGTCGGTCAACGACTTCCAAGTAAGCGGGCATTGGTCCTTGTGACGGTTGAGTACCGCAACAATCTGCAACTCAGCCGTGGTCAGCGACCCACCGTTCCACGTGATTCCGGGGCTCGCCCTGGGAGCCGGCTCGATCTTCGGAGTGACGCCGAGCAGATGTTGGGCTTCAGTCGCCTTGGAGCGTTGCGATTGGTCCTCCTTGAGAGCCGCCCTCATATTTGGCGGCAGCTGATCCAGTGGGTGTTGCTCCAAGCCATTCAATGTCAAGACATCCGGTGCCAGATGGCCCAAAGGGTCCTGCCGCAATTTATCCATTGTCGAATCAAGATTCGACGCTGGCAGATCCCCTTGCGCGAAAGAGCCGGGCTTGTCTGCCAGCACACAAGTGGACAGCATCGCTTCGAAGCACGATGCACTTTGCTGATGCTGGGTCGCAAAATGGGAAACTTTCAGGCCCGGCCAACCCCTTGCGGACTGTAGCGAATTTGAGCGGTAGAAAGTTGAAAGATTACTGGCCGACATTATGCATCCTCAGACGTGACGTTGAAATCCCCACAAGAGACCCCGACAGAAGATCCCTTGCGTTTCACAAAATTCGACAATTCCAAGCGTCGGCAGGTCACGAATGCGCCTGCCCTGCCTTCAATTGCTGTGTTCCGGGCCGGCTCCAAGGTTCGGTCCAACACAATGGCCGGAGTCACCGCGAGAGCTGCCGGGACTCATCATGAGCGGATTAGCTTTCGAGAAACTGACGAGTTTGCGAAGAGTTCACAAAAGGGTAGCCGCAGTCATGTTCTTCAGAGCTGCGGGAAATCCTCAATGTTCATTTCTTGCCCAGCTCAGGCTTCCCGCCAACGCTATCCTGTTGTGGGATGTCAGAAGAATAAGAAGCATCCGGTCGTCCGTCGCGAACGACCGTAGTGGAGGAGCCGCGAAACAAGATCAGCACTGATTCCTTTGGCGTTGCCGCTATGTGAGTCTGCGCCTGCGCCTGCGCCACCAAGCCGTTAAAGGTCTGCTCCACGAGTGCGACGAAGCGCGGTGGACCGGAAACGAAGACGAGGCCATTGCCTGGCACGGGTTTGACCACATAGCGCTCGTCGGAGATATCAAGCTTGTCGAGAGCCCCCTTGAACGCATCGAAGCGAATCGACGTCATCAAAAGCATTCGAGTTTGCGACTCTTGTGCAGCAGACACATAGAGCACAAGGCCGTCATAGTACCATTGTAGACCGTAAAGGTTCGTCAAGCGGTCGAGGAACGCGCGCGGTGGCAAATCAGGCATACGTCCGCGAATTCGCCCCTTCACCGCAGGACTGATGTTGACCCTGATATTCAGGTTGTTGCCGAATTCCTGCAACGCTGCAGCGAGCTCCTGATCCAGAACCGTGTATCTATAGGGTGTCGCCGGAAGGGACAGCGGGACTGCATGCGCCGGGTGAATCCCGGTGGACAGAAAAAACCCGGCACAAAGAAGTCTCAAAACATGCAGGGTGACGGGTTGGATAAGCGTTCTCGGCATGTCGCACTGATAAACCAAACGCTGAAATCATCACAAGTGACTAAATTGCCGAAGAGATTTTAGATTGTCGAAATGACGCCGCCGTTAGTCAGCTTGTTGTCAGCTTGCCCCCCTAGGAGTGTTGCGCCGACACCGGGTGATGAATGGGCGGGGCTCGCCCGGTCAGAGAGAGCAACCGAGTCCTTACATGATGATGCCTGTCACGTCGATCTCTGCCACTCTAACGGCTGGCCTCCCCAGGGTCGGATCACCGTCGATTGTCGAGCAGGCCCAGTTTGAGCGCGCCTTAGGGCATGCAGCCGACTCGCTGAAAAACGATGCCGCCGCGGGGCCAGCGAGTGCGGCGCCAGTTGCTGCGGCGATGGATGTTCAGCGCGCGGCTGCGCCGACGAGCGGCATGGGCGATCGCGTGTTGCAGACGATTTCCTCCCTATATCCACACAACACTGTTTCCTTCCCCGCGCTCGACCATGACATAGCCCTTTCGAAGGGCGCTCTACCGGGACCGGCGCAGAAGCTTCCCGTTCCAGGTGAGGCGGGAACCGGAATCTCGGGCATTCCCCAACAAGGGCAAGACTTCGAAACGATGATGGCTGGTCTTCGGGATGTTTACAACGGCGTCACCCAGGTGGCGCTTATCTCCAAAGGCGTCAGCGGCGTCACATCATCCGTGAATAAACTTTTGAAGGAAGGCTGAACCGCGCGCATGATTGGCTTGGCCGAGGGCGAAATCATGCGTGGCCTGTCAGGGTGGCGGTCGGTTAGACTTGTCATGCTGCCAGTTCTCGTCGCCCTCACTGCTTGCAAAGCCGACCTCTACACGCAATTGCAAGAGCGTGAGGCAAATGAAATGCTCGCACTTCTTGAAGACAACGGGGTCGCCGCGATCCGGGTGGTCGCCAAGGATGGAACCAGCACGATCCAGGTTGACGAAAAGCTGCTCGCCTTCTCAATCAACCTTCTGAACGCCAAGGGGCTGCCGCGCCAATCCTTCAAGAACCTCGGTGAGATATTCCAAGGATCAGGCCTGATTGCCTCGCCGACCGAAGAGCGTGCCCGTTACGTGTATGCCCTGAGCGAAGAGTTGTCGCGGACGATCAGCGATATCGATGGCGTTTTTTCTGTACGTGTTCACGTCGTGCTGCCGCATAACGACCTTGTGCGAGCCGGTGCCACGCCATCCTCGGCCTCGGTGTTTATCAGGCACGACGCAAAAACAAATGTCGCGGCTCTGCTGCCAAAGATAAAGATGCTTGTAGCCGACAGCATCGAAGGCCTGTCCTACGATAAGGTGGAAGTGGTTTTGGTGCCGGTAGAACGGTCCGCACACGAGCAACGGCCCGATCCGACTGCTGTCTTGCCACAAGCATCACTACCTCTTCCTGCGCCACTTCTGGCGACCGTAACAGGTTTTGCCGCAGCCGTATTCGGCGTGGCCTGTTATCTCTTGATCGGCGTTGTTACGCGTCGGCGCAAGCAATCAACCGGCGTTTCCAAGGTCGAGGGGCGCCGGGATGCTTCTGCTGTCGAGGCCATTCGCAAAAGAATGCCTGCAATTGGACGTGGGTGACATCTCATTGCCAATGCCTATACAGACCGCCCGACCTGATGGTCCGCACTTTCCGGGCGCGAGCGAGCTTGCGGCTTCGGCCCATCCAACCCGTCTTGCGGCGCGTCTTGATCCAGCGTTATCGGCCGAAACGTTAGTGAAGTTGCAGAAGTGTTCCAGACTGCATCCAAGGCTGGCAGAATTGCTGGGCAACGATGACGTGGATCTGAACCACATCGGCTGCAGGCCGGACCTTCTACGCGGGCATGATCCATATCGAGCGGCCCTTCTTGCTGGTAGTATCTGGCATGCCCGTTCGCTGGTCGCGTTTGTCTCTCAGCCTGAGCTTGCCATCCTTGTTAAACGCATCGGCGTGGAGGCACACGCATTCGGAATCCGACACCTGCTGCATGCTGTTGACAAAAGACTGATCTCGGACCCAGAAAAACTCGCTCAGCAAATCGAATACGATGGACACGCATGTCTTGGGGCTTGGCTCCAGGACAGTTCAGCTACCGAGCGTAACCGCGTGCTTCTTCGATTGCCCGAGGGGACTGCCGCGGAGACTCCAGCACCTGAGCATTGGACCGCCGCCGGCCAATTGCTTTCACTTGTAGTAGCTCATTTTGAGACAGAGACCCCGGTGAAATGACAGTCGAACTTTCCGAGGGGCCAATAGCGCCGCAGATGCGTCCAGTCGGACCACTGATACCCGCGAGCGAGCTCGAAACCTGGCACAGCGCCGCGCAAGCCCTTGCCGCGGCAGAACGGCATCGGCAGCGCGTTCGAAACTGGGCACGCGCGGTTTACCAGCGGGCGTGGGCGCGCGGCCACATGGAGGGCTCGAATGCAGGCACCGAGGAGATGGCAGGGTTGATTGCGGAGACAATCTCCGAAATCGCGCGACGAAAGGCGGCTCTGGAGCAGGAATTGCCGCAGCTCGTGATGGAAATATTGAGCGATCTTATCGGCGCTTTCGATCCGGGCGAGCTATTGGTGAGGGCTGTTCGTCACGCCATAGAGTGTCAATACAGCGGCGCCGACGTTTGCCTTCATGTTTCTCCCATGCAAGTCGACATGCTTGCACGAGAGTTTGCTCGATGCGACGGCCAGGATGGTCGACCAAGGGTGCGGATCGAGCCCGACCCGACATTGTCGCCGCAACGCTGCGTGCTGTGGAGCGAGTACGGCAATGTTGACCTTGGACTTGACGCCCAGATGCGCGCGCTGCGCCTTGGTTTCGGGACGCTCTGTGAGAAAGGCGAGCTATGAGAAAGCCCGTCCCAGAACATAACGCTGACGCCGACACTCGAGCTCTCGTTCCAGCAATCTCGTCTTTGAGGGCTGCGGCCAAGCGAATTGACACGCGTGCGGTGCGCGGTCGGATCACGCGGGCTATCGGCACACTGGTTCATGCCGTCTTGCCAGACACTCGTATTGGGGAACTTTGCCTCCTAGAGGACCCGCGAACCGGGCTGTCGCTCGAGGCCGAGGTGATCGGCCTGTCGGGTGATGGTGTATTGCTGACACCGATCGGGGACTTGGTGGGCCTATCCAGCCGCGCAGAGGTCGTGGCCACTGGCCGAATGCGTGAGGTGCCCGTCGGCGGCGATTTGCTCGGTCGCGTGATCGACAGTCGTTGCCGCCCATTGGACGGCAAAGGCGAAATCAAGACCGTCGAAACTCGGCCCCTGCATGGCAGAGCCCCCAATCCGATGACGAGGCGCATGATTGAGCGGCCATTCCCGCTTGGGGTCCGTGTCCTCGATGGTCTGCTGACGTGCGGCGAGGGCCAGCGGATCGGGATTTATGGCGAGCCAGGTGGTGGCAAGTCGACGCTGTTGTCACAGATCGTAAAGGGTGCCGCCGCTGACGTCGTCATAGTGGCGCTCATAGGCGAACGTGGACGGGAAGTTCGTGAATTCATCGAAAGGAATCTTGGTGAAGAGGGCCTTCTCCGTACAGTCGTCGTGGTTGAAACATCCGACCGCTCGGCGGTAGAGCGTGCGCAATGCGCTCCGATGGCGACTGCGCTCGCGGAATATTTCCGAGATCAAGGCCTACGCGTTGCTCTCATGCTGGATTCGCTGACGCGCTTCTGCCGCGCTATGCGCGAAATAGGCCTTGCTGCGGGTGAGCCGCCGACGCGACGGGGCTTTCCTCCTTCCGTTTTTGGCATGCTGCCAGGCCTGCTCGAGCGCGCCGGCATGGGTGAGCGGGGCTCAATCACGGCCTTCTATACGGTGCTTGTAGAGGGTGATGGCACGGGTGATCCAATCGCCGAGGAATCGCGTGGTATTCTCGATGGCCATGTCATCCTCTCACGCGCTATTGCGGCGCGATCGCATTTCCCCGCTATTGATGTGCTGCAGAGTCGCAGCCGCGTCATGGATGCAGTCGTTTCGGGGACACATCGCAAGGCAGCATCCATTTTCCGCGAGCTCCTGTCGCGCTATGCCGAGACCGAGTTCTTGATCAATGTTGGCGAATACAAGCCAGGTGGAGATCCCCTGACTGACCGGGCTGTCGCGTCAATCGACGAACTGAGGGAGTTTCTGCGCCAGAGCGAAGATGACGCGTCAGATTTCGAGGAGACGGTCGCATGGATGTCGCGTCTGACCGCGTAAACTGGATTCAGTCTTCGAGGTTACGGCTTCTGAAGGAAATGCAAGAGCGTCGTGCCCTTGGCGAGCTGTCCAAGAAGGAAGCCCAGCGCGATGTGGCCGCCTCAGCCGTACAAAATGCCTCTAGGGAGCTTGCAATGATACAGCAACATTGTTCAAGAAAAGAAGCAGCGCTCTATCAGCATCTGATGTCACTCGACAACTTGTCTAGCGCAGCGCTCGACCGTCACCGCCTTCACACTGAACAACTTGCCGCTGAGATCAATTCCAGACGGCAGATGCTTGATGATACCCAAATCGCTCAAGAGGAGGCTGAGATGGCGGCGTCCAGGACGAGGGAGCTATGGGTCATATGTTCGGCGGCAAGGGACAAATGGCAACAAATCGAGGACGACGTGCGGCGCGCCGTCGAGACTCATTCGGAGGCCGCAGCCGAGATCGAGGCCGACGATGAGATACTGCTGAAATATGCGAGGGGGTCGCTTGCCTAAATGCCGCGCAACCGGATCCGACGGTCGCAAGAGGTCGTCCGAATGACACGACCGTGCAGTCTTTGATAGGCGCTGCGGTCACACCCGCCATGTTCGAACCAGTTCTGAAACTGTCCCACACGGTTGTCTCGTGGCTCAATGATACAGCAGCGCCGCGCACGCCGTTTCAAAGCCGGATCAACGAGGTGCCGCTATCGGTGCGAACGGCAGGGCTTGTCTGGCAGCAGGAACCTGCTGCCATTCCGATGCTTGACTGCGTCTGGAGAGTGGGAGCCGAAACGGTCATCTTGTCACTGTCGCGCCCGCTCGTAGAGGAGTTCATCACGACAGTGCAGAACGGCTTGGCCTTCCCTTCCGAGCCAACTGCTTCGCTAATTCTCGAACTCGCTCTGGAGCCGCTTGTCACTCGACTGGAGGAGACGACGCGTCTGAACGTGCAACTCGTGCGGGTATGCGAAGCCACGATGCTGGCTCCTCATCTTGAACTCGACATCATTTTCGGCGCGGTCAAGGGCAAGGGCCGTCTATTCCTGTTCACGCCACTTGACGGCTTAGTACCGCCTGCGTTTCGCGCGCTAGGCGAACTGCTTGCCCAGTTGCCGCGGCAGCTGGGCGGGCTGCCTCCAGAGCTCCCGCTCATTGTTGCAGGAGAGGTCGGCACGCTTCGCCTTCCTGCGGCGCTTCTTCGAAGCGCATGTGTCGGTGATGCATTGTTGCCCGATATTGCGCCGTTCGGCCGCGGCCAGATCACCCTAGCTGTCGGCCAGTTGTGCGCCGAGGCGGATCTTGACGGCGATGAATTAATCTTGCGGGGGCCTTTCCGCCCGCGACCGTGTCCTTTGGAGAGTGCGCATATGACACAACCCGGATCGCAACTGGAGCTTACTAAGGATCTCGACGATGTCGAGATCGTGCTTGTCTTTGAATGCGGCCGCTGGCCTATTTCTCTTGGGGAATTAAGAAGTGCCGGCGAAGGGCATATTTTTGAACTTGGATGGCCGATCGACGGCCCGGTCGACATAGTGGCCAATGGTCAGCGTATCGGGCGTGGCGACATTGTCCGCATCGGAGAAGAGCTGGGCATCAGGCTGCGTGGCGGGTTTGCATGCAATGAGTGAAGCTCAGCCGACAATCCTGGCGCTTCTTGCGGTTACCGCCGGACTCGGTCTGCTGGTTTTAGCAGTTGCCACGACAACGGCCTTTGTAAAGGTATCAATTGTTCTTTTCCTCGTCCGCAATGCGCTCGGGACCCAGACCATACCACCCAATGTGGTGCTGTACGCCGCGGCGATGATCCTCACTATGTTCGTTAGTGCGCCCGTTGCTGAGCAGACCTATGACCGCATGTCGGATCCCAAGCTCCACTATCAGACATTCGACGACTGGGTAAGCGCCGCTAAAGCCGGAAGTGAGCCCTTGCGCGAGCATCTCAAGAAATTCACAAATGAAGAGCAGCGGCGATTTTTCCTATCTTCGACAGAAAAGGTCTGGCCAGAGGAAATGCACGCTGCAGCCACGCCTGATGACTTTGCAATACTTGTACCATCTTTCTTGCTATCGGAATTGAAGCGTGGATTTGAGATAGGGTTTCTACTTTATCTGCCTTTTATTGTTATAGATCTGATAGTGACAACTATCTTGATGGCGATGGGCATGTCGATGGTCTCACCAACTGTTATATCTGTCCCGTTCAAGATCTTCTTGTTTGTTGCCATTGATGGTTGGTCAAAATTGATGCATGGGCTTGTGCTGAGTTATACGTTACCGGGAGGCTGATCATCACTGAATCCAGCATCATTACTCTTATGAGCCAATCACTGGTGGTTTTCATGATCTGGATTCTACCGCCGCTCATTGCATCAGTGGTTGTCGGCCTCGTCATCGGCATCCTCCAGGCGGCGACGCAGATCCAGGATGAAAGCTTGCCGCTCACCGTGAAGCTTCTGGTCGTTGTCGCGGTGATTGGGCTGTTTGCTCCTGTGCTAAGCGCCCCGCTCATAGAGCTAGCCGATCAGATCTTCACCGAGTTTCCCGCAATGACACTTAGCTACTAGTCCGCCCCATGGACGCGCCATCGGCCGATATTCAAATTCTGATCCAGACGGCTCTCGAACTCGTCGTTGCGGCAGGTCTTGGGGCAGCCCGCGCGATGGGCATCATGCTGATCTTTCCCGTATTCACACGCTCGCAGATCAGTGGGCTGATCCGGGGCTGTTTGGCTGTTGGCTTCGCACTACCATGCCTGGCACATGTCAGTGGCGGATTGCCGGCGCTGGATCCTGATACACGCCTGATCCAGCTAACCCTGCTCGGATTCAAGGAAGTTTTTGTCGGTGTACTCCTTGGCACTTTTCTTGGCATTCCGCTTTGGGGCCTTCAGGCTGCCGGGGAGCTTATCGACAACCAACGCGGCATCAGCAGCCCGACCGCTTCGGCCGATCCCGCGACGAACAGTCAGGCTTCCGCGATGGGCGTTTTTCTGGGGATCACTGCGATTGCCATATTCGTCGGATCAGGAGGCCTGGAAACTTTGATCAGTGTCCTGTACCGCAGCTACTTGATCTGGCCGGTGTATCAGTTTCACCCGACACTGAGCGGGCCAGGAGCAATGGAGTTGTTGGGGCTTCTCGACAGCATAATGCGCACGGCATTATTGGTATCGGGGCCTGTCGTGTTCTTCCTGATACTGATTGATATATCGATGATGCTGCTGCGTCGCTTTGCCCCGCAATTTAAGGCGAGCCAACTGTCTCCGGCAATCAAGAACATTGTCTTTCCAGTTCTCATGGTCACCTACGCTGCCTATCTGGTGGAGAGCATGAAACTGGAGGTCACACGTGCCAACGGCGTGCTGGAGTGGTTCGACAAATTGCTGCCATGAGCGACACAAGTGAAGAGAAGACACACGCCGCCAGCCCGAAGAAGTTAAGTGAAGCGCGCAAAAAAGGACAGCTGCCACGTAGCTCCGATTTCGTCCGCGCGGTCGGGACTTGCGCTGGGCTCGGCTACCTTTGGCTAAGAGGCAGCGTGATCGAGGACAAATGCCGGGAAGCGCTCCTATTAGCCACCAAGTTGCAGAGCCTACCTTTCGATACCGCGGTGCCGCAGGCATTGGTTGTGCTCGTCCAACTCACCGTCGCGGCTGTTGGCCCGCTGCTTGGAACCCTCGTCGCCGCGGTGATTTTGGCCAGCCTGCTAGCCAATGGTGGATTTGTCTTCTCTCTGGAGCCGATGAAGCTCAGCTTTAAGAAAATTGACCCCTTTGAAGGGCTGAAGCGCTTGGGGTCTGCTCGTTCCATGGTCGAAGTCTGCAAGACCATGTTCAAGGTATTGGTTCTCAGCGCAACCTTTTCCATTGTCCTTCTCGGGATGTGGAAGACAATGGTCCCTCTGCCGATCTGCGGCATGGGCTGTGTTGGCCTCATCTTTATGGAGACAAAATTGCTGATGGGAATTGGCGCCGGCGCACTGCTGGTCGGCGGACTGATCGATCTCCTGCTCCAGCGCGCGTTGTATCTGCGCGAAATGCGCATGACCAATACCGAAGTGACGCGCGAGTCGAAGGATCAGCAAGGAGCGCCAGAGTTGAAAGGTGAACAGCGTCGCATCCGCGAGGAGGCGGCCGACGAGCCTGCGCTTGGCGTGCAACGCGCCACGCTGGTCTTAACAGGAAGGGCGGTCCTGATCGGTCTGCGTTACGTTCGCGGTGAAACCGGGGTGCCGTTCTTAGTTTGCCGTGCCGAAGGTGAGCGCGTTTCACATGTGTTGAGCGAGGCGCGGGCACTACGCCTGACGATCGTCCATGACCATGTCTTAGCGCGTCAGCTGATAGGCACTACAAAACTCGGCCACGCGGTTCCTATGCAATATTTCCAGCCTGTCGCGAAAGCATTCTTTGCCGCAGGCTTGGCCTAGTCATTGGAAGTCCACGACTGCCAGTTCAAAACTGACCTGGCTCCATGCTAGTGGCAAATGTCGGCTGGCCATCCGTGCCCCAGTGTCTCTGTCAGGCCAACCGCGCAACCGCGGGCCTGGGGCAATCACTCCCCTCGGATCTGCCACCCAGCAACTACGGCAAGTCCTCCGGGCATGACCTTGCAGCCTCTGCTGGCCGGTGCGTGGCGCAGTCCGAGGTTTTGAGGCCGGCAGTACGGATTTGATTGGTGCAGCCGTTGGAATGCCCTCGTCAGCTAGTCGTCAACTAAGCGCCCTATGTTGAACAGCCGTGCTAACTTGAGCTCGGTTGCGAAACATAGGAGTACGAATCGTCATGTATGGTCGAATTGGTGGCTCATCCGATAGTTACCGCGCGCATAATGCCGGCGAGCAAGCGGATGCAGGAAGCGAAGGGTTCGCGGACACATTTGCCCGAATGCACTTATCCGGATCGGAAGGTAGCGGCGCCTCATCATCGGCGGCTCCCCAAGCATACTCCCTCAATTCCCGACCTCCTGTGGTGGAGATCAACAGGACTTCCTTCAGGAGACAGGTGAGGCAATTTCATGGTGATGAAATCACGCACATCGCCGACAATCCTCAAGAGTATTCAGAGTTCGTATCGTCACGAGCCAGGCGCACCGCGGACGTTGCTCAGCAATATGGCATCCGTCGAGATACGGAGCACGCGCGATATTTCAGTTACCAATTGGGAGACCGGAGTGCCGGACTGCTGAGAATGGAAGGCGGATTCAGCATGAACGAGTTCGAATCGGAAAGTTGGCGGGAACAATTTCCTGGTCGAACTGAGGTCACTTCCATAGTGGATCTTCAAGTCGCCCATCCGCTCGTCGAAAATGCGGGCGATATTCTGCTGGAGCATCAACTTCGGATAGACGGCGACCGACCGTTGCTGAATTGGCGTGCGGCTAATCCGGAAGCACAAGCGCGCGCGCAGACGATGGGGTTTGTTGAAGTGGATCATGGCGACCTGGTGCTTGACCCTACGCAGCATCCCGACAAATGGACGAAGAACAGTGCCGGTGAGTGGCAGCGTGCAGGCAAACCTCCACTCTATCTCCACAAAACCGAGGACAGCGACAGCAGCGATAGCGGGTCCGACGACGATTTCATGTGATTTGTCGACCCGCCGCCGAGCCTTGCAACTGGTGACGGTTGCAAGGCTGTTGGCAGTGAATGCTAATTGTCCGGCGACAGCCCCGCCTTAGCGCCAGCGCCGCCGAGCAATCCAGCCCATCTCCCAGACAATAAACTGCGGATGCGCATCGTGGGTGCTTGCGAGCGGATTGTATTCGGGCCGGAACTCCGCCTCTTGGATACGAGCTCTCCCGAATCCAATTTTCTCCACCACACCGTTGGGTCGTTGCGATGCGCCGATCCCGATCGGATCGGCTATGCCTGCTCCGCGCTCGCAGGAAGACCTTCCGCCTCGATCTTGGCGGCGCGATCTCGGCGATAAGTTGGATGGGAGGCAAGATACGCCGCCACGTCAACAGCAGGTAACGCGACATCGCAAATCGGCCCTGACGGTAGCCGATCGACTCCAATCGCCGGACCGCAACTCGCGCAGCGGCATTCGCGGTTTGGCCAGGAGAAATGCTCGCTGACTCACAGCGTGGCCGGCCGCATTCTGCCCTAGACCCCAAAGTACGTGCCCTGTCATGCAGCCTGCGCCGACGGGAGCTCGGCACGCGAATTGCGTGGTTGGCGGCCAAGCCCCGAGGTCAACAAAGACTTACAGAAAGCGGGGGTGAGTTTGCCGCGATGAATTATGACCTTCTCGCGACCGGACCTAGCATCGGCTTCCTCTCGCTCTCGATTGTAGCCGCGCTGTTCGTTGGATTTAACGTGGCAAGCGGTGAATTCGGAATCAGCCAGCCCTTCTAAGTTTCTGGCCAAGACGGGGCGACTCGTGTGGATGTGCACCCACATCGGGCTCGGCATCGCACCATTGACCAGCATCTTGGGCTGCAGCTTCATCTCAAACAGCTTTCCTGGCTCGCCACGCAGCGCGACCGGTGCCTCCGGCGGCATCAATTCGTCGGCATTGCACAAATGTTCCAGGTATTTTTGCGCCGGAAATGCGTAGGTCTTCATGCAATCAGTCGTAATGCCGGCTTTTCCTTCATTCAATGCGTTGGCCTGTCCCAGCACCATGTTCAGCAACCCTTTGAGCTGGTCTGTGCGTTCGTGCACTTTGGGTAGCTGGGTGGAGGTGAGTAGCAGGCGTACATTACGCCCGTGCAACCCGGCGAGACAGGTTTGCATCTCAATGGCCTGGGCTCGCAGGTACTGGGCCACATCGTCCACGACCTTACCGGCCTCCTCAGGCTTCATCTGGCGCACTTGGGAGACGACGCTTTGCTGACCGGCCAGATCGAACTGCAAAAGTTCGTCCAATCGTTTGAGCCGCTCCGTCAATACCTCCATTGACAACGCGGCGCCCCCGATTGTCGAGCCTGCCCCCGACGAACTCGCAGCCACCTCTTGCGCTCTCACCTGTGTACTCGCAACTTGATCCGAGCGCGCGAGAACCTTGGCTGCTGGCACTGTGCCGGCGTTCGAAGCGACTGGTGTTGATGGCTGCCCGGCGGCAGAAGTCCCGGCGCGAGCTGCCGACTTATGCTTTGACTTCCCTTTCCTTCGCGCTGTAGTGCCTTCTGACACTGCAGCCGTACCAGCAGTGTCAGCCGGTATCGCAGCGCCTGCCCTGGCCGGCATCGCAGCGCCCGCCTGGGCCTGTGGCGCCATGATGGCTGACGGCGGAGACTGCAGGTTCAACAAGTGCATGGCATCGTGCGCAGTGATCCATGCATCGTCCACGATCCGTTCGAACAGTTTCAATGGGAGGCCGGCATCTGGGTAGGTATGGCTTAGCTTGGTATGCACCTCGTGCAACGCCAATCCAAAATCCGAAAGCCGCTCCATGATTTTTTCTACAACCGCGCAATCATGAGCGTTGAGTGTTTTGCCATCCATTATGCCCTTCGCCAAAGAGAGGGCGCGAAGAGCTTCTTGAGCGGCGCTTGCCATCAGCTGCACCACTCCATTTCGACCGACGAGGAGTTCCTTCAAATCTGGCTCGAACCTGCTCGCCCGCAGTTCAATCTTGGCCCGCGCAAGACCGATCCGCTCACGGACCAGCCAGATCCTGACACTCAGTACCGAGCCGGCACGCAGCCGCAGTGCGCACCGCTCGGCTTCCCGCATCACGGGCGTTCCACTGGATAGGCTAGCGGTGGCAGCGCAGGCGGATCGCTGTCGTTCGGAGCGCCATGCCTTTTTTTCCCACCACTTAATTGCCGCCGTATGGTGGTTCTCCACATTTAAAATCAACAGCTCCTGCCGGTCCGCCTGGGAGTAGGAGTAGAGTCTATCGACCATACCTGCCGCTATCTTGGTCTTTTCGTCCAATTTCGTGATCGTCGACAGGCCAAGTTGGTCTACTTCATTCGCGGCGTCGCACACGATCTGGCAACATCTACGCACCTTGTCGTCTGGCATAATTGTCTGCGCCTCAGCCGCAGGCAGGCTAGCGCGGTACTCCAGAATTGCTGAGGCTGCACCGACGACCCGACTGATCAGCTCCACCGCCTCCTCGGGAACGTCGGTTTTCCTGGCCGCAGCCTCGCAATCAGTCAGTTGTTGAACAAGACTGTTCATTCTGAGCTGTGTCGGACTGATATCTTCATTTGACGATGAGCTGGTGCCTTCCACCTGCGCGGTTGATAGTTGGCTACCGACCGGCGCCATGGCTTCGCCCTCAGACATGGAGGGAGAACCGCGCCGCCTTGCGGCTGCGCCACGTGGCGCTACGGTTCCGCGTGGTGGCGCAGCGGCTCCACGTGGCGGTGTGTTCAGGATTTGATCTTCGCCAATCGAGGCGCCTGGCAGACTTTCGCGGGCATCGCCTGGACCGCGCGCAACTGGAAGGGAGGAGGGCCTCCTATCGGCGTCCCCAGAGCGCATCTGCTCCACAACGGAATCGAATGACTGTCCACCTTCTCCCGCAGCAAGACTTGATTGCGAAAGGGAACTGCTCGCCCGCCCCGCGCGGCTGGCTCCAGTTTCAGCCTGCGATTTCCGTGGTCGGCCAATGCCCTTCATATTGCGTCTCCGTAGTAGGCGAGAATGTGCTGCTATTGTGCTGGCGGCTGACGAGACCAGCGGCATCTTTCGGTTAACGTCACGGTCAGCCAGACCCGCGACGGCGTAATGTTCCCGCCAAAGTGCTTCTCAGTAGCAGGCCAAGATTGGCCCGAGCTCACAGGACTTTCGCAACGTTGCCATCGATGTCCTGAGATTATCAGCGCTTCAGTCCGCCGATTTCCAGGAACAGCGAATGAAATCAGACCAACTCGGCCAGCTCCCCTTCCTAGACACGTGCCTGACGATTTTATTGATGCGTCACTCCTCTCGTTCGCCACCGACAAAGTCACACATTTGCTTCAGAGAAGCGTGTGCGTTGCGTATCGCGCGGGAAACCATTTCGATCTATAGTTACAAAAAGTGTCGAGACGGGACCTTTGGATCCGAAGGTCAGGCACGGCCGGCCTAGATAGACCGCTTGGCTGACGATTAGCTGACGATGGGAGTTCTCACGAACAGGGCAAGAAAATCCGACCGCTTCAAGCTTTCGATATGGTGAGAAGAGGATCCGCACCGGCCTCCCAAAGCCGGCAGACCATCCCATGTTCGTACGGTCGCCGACCTTCTCGAGGCCAATGAGCTCACCGCGCCGGGCCGTGATGTGCAGGCGAGAGAATGGTGATGCAAAGACCGAGTTCCTGCTCGTTGCGTGCGCCCGTGGAGCCAGCAAGAATACGGTCATTGCGGTCATGCAGCACGTGGACCGTGCCTCCTGTTCGACACCACAGCATCGAGATGCAAACCAGCTGCTGCGGCTGCCATTCGGTCGCGGCATGCGTGGACGGCGGGATTGGCCGAACAGCCGAGATCGTGGTCGACTGTTCGATGCGAGAGCAACATCCTGCAGAGCATACGGTTTTTGCGCTGGCCGGTTTTTGTCAAAAGCCGTCAGGTTCTCGAAAGCTCCCGCCCTTAGCTTGATCGAGGTTAACCTTTAACACGTCGCCGCCAATGGCAAATGCCGGAGTACCTGATGATAGCAGCAATTGGGAGTGGAGTTGGCAACCTCGGGACTTCCTTGATCCGAAAGGGCCATGGGGATTCGAAATCCGAGCATTCTGGTGATGGCAAGCCGGCTGATGGCAATGATGGCAAGCCAGCTGGTGGGAATGATGGCAAGGCAGCTGGCGGGAACGATCGGGCGGATAACCGGACCGTTTCAAATGATCAACTTCAAGACAACTCACAGTCTGCAGCACAAAGTGAAGCCTTCCAAAGTATCCTGCGATCGTTCGCGTTCCAATTCGCGAACGATGCGATGGCTGAGGCCGATGAAGCTTTGGATGACACAGAAGATGCCTGACGCGGGAAAATCCGGCGTGAGGTCATACAGGCCGTTATTGACGGCACAACTCCAACAGAAAAAGGAATGATCATGGCTGCAGTTGATAATAATAAAAAATCAGGCAATACCAATACCAGTAGCGCCGGCAATACCGATAAAACTAACAGTGGCACTCCCGGCAATACAAGCGGAGCTGATGCTACTGCTTTTCAGGCGCAAGTGCAGGAACTAACCAATGTTAGCTTGGAGGCGACGAAAAGGAGTGTCCAGTTGCGCACTCTAACGACCAATCTCCAGACCATCAAGAAGGCCGCCGACGAACGCGTTTCGTAATGTCGGAGGCGGGTTTTAGACTGCCCCTTAGCGCGTCTCCTTATTGACGCGACGTAGTCCCGAAATGAGCCGCATGGCAATTGCCATGCGGCTTCTATCCTGTTTGAGAGATGCTCTGTGGATGACGCCGTTTCCCTCCGTTTCGAAGTGCGTTCGGGGCACTATTGCGGTCTGACCGGCAAGACGGATCTTCAAAAGTGTTTAATCGGCAGCGGCTTCGATGCCGATTTGGTCTTTGTCGAGCAGGGACTGGCACCGCATCACCTTCGTGTAACTCTTCTTGGCAAGTCGATCGAACTGGAGGCGCTTGCACCCGGAATCAGTATCGAGGGCAACCGGAATATCGCCGCAGGCCAGTCCGTTGTTGTGCCCCTTCCTGTCGTCCTGCTCGTAGGCGAGATGTCCATTGCTTTGTCCGTGCAGGATGCAGAGCCGCCTGGTTCGACCGGCATACCGCGCCTACCGATCGGTGTGCTCGCCATGGTCATAATCAGCTCACTCGGGATCGGCGCGCTTTCAGGCACGATCTCCTATCTTGGCAATGCAAGTGGATCGAGCCCCAATTCACTTCGGGCTGAAGTCGCGTCCAGAACGATCAGTCACCGCGCTGACAATGAACTTACGGAGGCAGCGGCCCAAGAGCTGCAGGAGGAAGTCGATCGAGCGGGTCTTCTCGACGTCAAGATTGGGTCGGCAAAGGGTGTTGTGACCGCCGAAGGCACCGTCACGTCTGAATCGGTCATCAGCTGGCAGAAGCTTCAGCAATCGTTCGATCGTCGCACCAAGGGTACTCTAACACTGGTGAACGGAGTGCTCATCAAAGAGGAGAAGGCGCCATCCGCAATCGCGGTCGAAGCTGTGTGGCATGGGGTCCAACCATATATTGTCATCGACAGCGAGAAGTATTTTGTCGGCGCCATTTTGGCTGATGGATGGGTGGTCGAACGTATTGAGGACAGCCGTGTGCTGCTGAGCAGGAATGGCCGCATTGCTGCTCTCCAATATTGAAAGCTCGCAGGCCCCATCAAGCAGCACTCTATGGCCAGCCAAACATCCTGCCGCGCTCGGTGCTGACAAGCTGGCTGCGTTGGAAACATTTGCTGCCCAGCCATTTCGCGCCTGCTTGTGGCTCTCATGCAGGGTCACGCGCTGGCCAAGGCTGAGGCGCCTTCGGAGTTCGAAAGCCACGTTTCATGGCGTAACAGCAGAGTAAGTCTCAACCGATTGCAAAGGTGTCTCGATGGCCAACGTCCTGCGTGACTTCATCAAGCGTGCGCCGGCCAGCCCGGATTTAATGGTTGCGTTGATGCTGCTTCTGGCTGTCGCGATGATGGTCATGCCTATCCCGGTCGTGGTGGTCGACGCCCTGATAGGATTCAATATGGGGTTGGCCATACTGCTGATGATGGTTGCCCTGTATGTCAGTACTCCACTTGATTTTTCCTCTTTGCCCGGCGTTATTTTGATTTCCACTGTATTCCGTCTCGCGCTCACGGTCGCAACGACGCGACTGATTCTGGCCGAGGGGGAGGCCGGCAGCATTATTCATACTTTTGGCGATTTCGTCATTTCAGGCAATATCGTGGTGGGTTTCGTCATATTTCTGGTCGTCACCATGGTGCAATTCATGGTCCTCGCGAAGGGTGCCGAACGGGTGGCAGAAGTGGCGGCGCGTTTCACGCTGGATGCTCTGCCGGGCAAGCAAATGGCGGTCGACGCAGAGCTACGCAACGGCCACATCGATGCCAACGAATCCCGCCGGCGGCGCGCCGAATTGGAGAAGGAAAGCCAACTCTATGGCGCGATGGACGGCGCGATGAAATTTGTGAAGGGCGATTCCATCGCCGGGCTGGTGGTTATCTGCATCAACATGCTGGGTGGAATTTCGATCGGCCTGCTCTCCAAGGGCATGTCCTTCGGCGAGGTACTGCATCACTACACTCTGCTGACGATAGGCGATGCATTGATATCGCAGATTCCGGCCCTTCTGCTCTCCATTACTGCGGCGACCATCGTCACCCGTGTGACTGGGACGGCGAGGATCAACCTCGGTACAGAAATGGTCAGTCAGCTCACGGCCAGCACTCGAGCCTTGCGACTGGCGGCCGGCGTCCTGGTTGTAATGGGGTTCGTTCCTGGGTTTCCCCTCCCCGTCTTTCTGATGCTGGCCGCAGTGTTCGCTGCGGTAAGCATTGTCAAGGCTGATGTGCTGGGCGCCGGCACTGCCGATGCGAAAGGTGGAACTGCAGCGGAGCCTAAGCAAGCCGCGCCTGCGAAGGAATTCCCGATCGCATTTTTTCTAGCGCCAGATCTTATGCAGGCGGTCGATCAAGCCGAATTGCAAAAACATATTGGGCGCGTTTCGCTCCTGGTCACAGCCGATCTGGGCATTATCGTTCCTCGCATCCCTGTCTTGGTTGACGAGCAGCTGCCTGCATCGCAATTCCGAATTGATGTCGAGGGCGTGCCAGTCGAACAGGACGCCTTAGATCCAAACCAGATGGCGCTCCGAGCCGATGTAGCGCACGTCGACTCGAGCGGTGTCCCCCTTAGACGTGAGCCGAAAACGGACAGACTCCCGGTTGAACATACCCCTGCAAAGGCCCTTACGGGCGCCGGCACGGAGCATAGGGCTCCCGGCGAACTCCTCGCCTTGCGCGTCCATGCAGCGTTGACCCGCTACGCACCGCGATTGGTGGGCATCCAAGAGACCCGACATTTCCTGGGCCGAATGGAGCAGGAATATTCTGAGCTTGTGAAAGAGGTGCTACGCACGACGCCGATTCCTCGGATTGCCGATGTTCTGCGCCGCCTCCTGGAGGAAGGTATCCCAATCCGCCACACCCGTCTCGTGTTGGAGGCATTGGCCGAATGGAGCGAGCGTGAGCAAAACGTTGCCCTGCTGACGGAATATGTCCGTTCTGGTTTGAAGCGACAGATCTGCCACCGCCATGCCAACACGGAGGGCATAGTGTCCGCCCTGGTCGTCGAGCGCGAGAGCGAGGATGTGATGCGTGGCGCGGTTCGAGATTCGGATGCAGGCCCCTATCTCGCACTGGAGGATCGGCAAAGCGAAGCGATGCTATCACAGATACGTCAGGTCCTTTCGAACGCAGAACCGGGTCAAACCCGCCCTATTCTGTTGACGTCGATGGATGTCCGACGTTTCGTCCGCGGCTTTCTGACGCGAAACGGGGTTGATCTCGCCGTGCTGTCTTATCAAGACCTCGCCTCCGACTTTACAATTCGCCCCGCAGGATCCGTCACACTCCCGCACGGATCGAACAGCGGATTGTTAGAGTAGTCCCACCTTTCCTAACTGAACGCCACGCGCCTCCCCGATAACTGAGAGATAACATGAATAGTAATACAGTTTCTCCATCGCCTATGTTTCTGCGCCGGAACTCACTTCTTTTTGCCGTACTCGCCATTCTGCCTTTGGGCGGTTGCGCCAGCTGGCAAAAGCCGGCTCTTTCCGTGCAGGAGACATCTTCCCCCGAGTTGCTCAGCGCCGATCAAATCGATCCGGCTATGCGCGAACGCATTTTGCGCGAAGTTGGTCAGGATGTTCAAGAGCGGGCTTTGCGGGATGAGGTGAAGCAGCACCCGGACAATGTTGATGCGGCGATACGACTTACAAATGCCTTGGTGGGCCAGAAGCGCCCGCACGAAGCGGTTGAGGTGCTCGACAGCGTCTTGGTTGCAGCCCCAGGAAACGTACGTGCATTGAATGCGAAGGGCGTGATTTTGGACATTGAGGGGCGGCATGACGCGGCACAGGCCCTGTATCGGCGAGCTCTCGAAAACGAGCCAGGCAATCAGATGGTGCAGCATAACTTCAATCTGTCGCTTGCCTTTAACGGCAAGTCCGAACAACCAAGGTTAGCACGATCGCAATAGGTGGGCACAGTGCATGCGCAGCCTGTTCCCCGGCTCGAACACGCGCTCGGCTCCCATCATAGATGGCCCCCTGAAGAGAGCCATATCTATGCAAAACAGTTGCTCCAGATCTGGCCGGCAGAGATCGGCAGGAGAGCCGGATGACATCACGCGGCCACCCGCAAGGCCACCCGCCTCGCTTCGTTGCCAGAGCGCCCTCTCCCTCGCCGGTCACCGTCTCGCAATGCGGCGACCTGGCTTAAGGCGGTCGACCGAGCGCCCGATGCAGTAGCCATGAATACGTAACGCAGCGATGGACCCGCCGGATCGTGTCGCGCTTGTGCTGGCCGTCCCTGCCATTACAGCACGGTGATTGTAGCTGGATCATATTCTAGAGGCATCGATGGTGTGGATGCCTTCGATCCAAACAATCGATTTGTTGAATTCGTCCGCCTGAGGAAATTAGCTGCGGCGATCCGACTTCCGACGCCTGCAGGCGCAAAACCAACAGCGTGAGCGCTGCGGGTCCGGATGCAGGCTGCAAAGTGCAATCACCAGCGCTGATAAGCGGCAAGTGAAGAATGTATCGCTCGGGCGACTCCTGTGTTGTGCACGGTTGCCCCGCGAGGTGAACTGTAGCAGCTTGGCAGCTCAGCGTTCACGAAAGGAGAAAAGATTTGGGGCCAAGCAAAGACCGGCTTTTTTGATTGTCTTGCTGTATCGCTATGGTGGGGCGGGCGCGACCGCTCCCATAATTCAATACGCTGCCTTTAGCGATGGACGATGACGGGATGCGTCGCCGAGACTTCAATGGTGGAGGAGCAGCGCACCCGTCGATCCATTTGCTTTCAGCGGCAACCGCCACTATGTAGCGACACTTCGCCCAACTGTGTTTCAAGCTGCCCGGAGAAGTTTATGACAGAAGAACCCCACAAGACCGACATCCTCATCGAGCTCACTGCCGATGTTGTATCAGCCTACGTCTCCAACAACCCCGTCCCGGCGGGGGAGCTTCCTGCCCTGATCGCCCAAGTGCACGGGGCTCTAAACGGCACGGCTGGACTCATACCGGCAGAAGAGCCTGTGCCTGTAAAAAAACCTGCTGTCCCGATCAAAAAGTCGATCGAACCGGACTACATCATTAGCCTTGAAGACGGCAAGAAATTCAAATCGCTAAAGCGCCATCTGGCGACGCACTATGGTCTGACCCCAGACGAATATCGCGCCAAATGGGGTCTGCCGTCGGATTATCCCATGGTGGCGCCGAATTACGCCGCTGCGCGCTCCGCCTTGGCCAAGACCATGGGACTCGGCCGCAAACCGAAAGAGCCGGAAGCCCCAGCCACGGCGCCGGCGAAACGGACCCGCAAGAAGGTCGCAGCCTAAATCCGTATCAACAGTCGTTCGGACGCGCAGCAGCCGTAGGCCCAATCTGCGCGGAATCAAAGGGCGGGGATGAGCCCCGCCTTTCCCGTCCAAGAGCCTCATTTCCAGAGTAATTCATGATGGCTCCAGCAATCCCTGCCGCGGCATTAACTTGCATGCTCCGGCCCGGGTTTCGAGCCGTCAATGCGTTCCGGCGATGACGAACCTTGTCAAGGCTTTCCCGGACCGTTAGCCAGCCTTGCTGAGGCTGCCTGCAGAGGACTTTCCCGTGCGGCGATCCTGTTCCACCTCGTAGTTGATCTTCTGGCCCTCATTAAGGGTCGACAGGCCCGCTCGTTCAACAGCGGAAATGTGGACAAAGACATCCTGACCGCCGTTGTCAGGCTGAATAAAACCAAAACCCTTCGTGCTGTTGAACCACTTCACCGTTCCAGTCGCCATATCCATTCCTTTGTAATAAGTCGCAACTTAGGCAGGCCATTCACGCCAGCCTGATTTGTACACGAGACTTTAGGCGCATCAAAATCGGAAAATTGCAAGGCCCACTCGATCGCCTGATCTCCAGCAGCAACTGCAACATATGCGAGGCGCGTGCCAGACGAGGCGTATGCCAGACGTTTCGTCGTGCGCTGTCGCTCGAACGTTGACAGAAACAATGACACACCTTGCAAACTCGGCACATCTTGTGGACGTGCTCGGGTCGCTT
Organism: Mesorhizobium sp. M7A.F.Ca.CA.001.10.2.1; assembly: GCF_003998575.1. Lineage (NCBI taxonomy): Bacteria > Pseudomonadati > Pseudomonadota > Alphaproteobacteria > Hyphomicrobiales > Phyllobacteriaceae > Mesorhizobium > Mesorhizobium sp. M7A.F.Ca.CA.001.10.2.1. The sequence continues at coordinate 27,548 of NZ_RZQY01000001.1, forward strand.
CTCGACTGCGATACCCGCTCCTGACCGGGTATCGTCGGCCAAAATGAGGGTTTTTGTCATGTGCCGCCAGACCGAAAGATCAGGCGCGCAGCGACCTGCACATTCAAACCGGAACCCGCGAACCTCGATTAGCTTCTGCCTGCTCCGAAGGGCGGTAGCCTGCTCTGAGGCGGGCCACTGTCGGGTTGAAAACCAACTGTCGGGTTCGGAACCCCAGATTGTCGGCAAGGTACGCGCCGCCCACTGGTTGGCCAAAGGGGCACTGGCTCCTGATCCTGCCGCCATGCTCGCCCGATCTCAACCCGATCAAGACAGGTCTGCTCAAAACTCAAGGCGCGGCTGCGGAAGAAGGCGGCCAAAACTTTCGACGCTCTCTGCGGAACTCTCGGCGATATCTGCCAGCTGTTGGAGCCAAATCAAAAACCATTAATTGCGACAGGTGATTTTATGACATTCATTGCGAAGAGGCCAGAATGAACAGCGGAAGAGAGTAGCAGCTCTCTGGTCGCGGCGAGGTGGATCGTCGACACGATCGGCACCTGGCCCGTGCGGGGATCGCACCGCAGCCAGCACCAGAGCCAGATCTTGACCGCTTGCCTTGCTCAGGCGCCACAACAACGAGTGGCTGGAAGCAGATCCACGTGAACTCAGCGATATCGATCAGACGATGCTTACCCTCATGAAAGCCGATCCCGACGCTGTCCAGCGCCGCGAAATCCTGACCAGCATATGGCGCATCGGATGCCACCGCCTGCACACTCACCATCGACATGCCGGAACTCGGAACCAAAGGCCGCAAGCCTCGCCGGCCTCGGCAAAATGGAGCGGCCGCGCCTTCATCCGGGGCGGCCGGGCCAATGTTCGCCAGGCCCTCTACATGCCCGGCCCTTCGCCCTGCGCTTCAACCCCGACCTCAAGGCAAAATACCAGGCGCTAAAGGCGGCAGGCAAACCCGCAAAGGTCATCATCTTGTTGCGAAAGCTCCTCATCCTAGCAAACGCTCTCCTCAAGGCGCAGCGAAAATGGCCCCTAAAACCCTTGACCGAAACGGATACCTTAGCCTTTCAGGTGAGGCGGGCCGAGATAGACCAACCGCGGGTTTAACTTCGCGAGTTTAAGCTGATTATGCCGATGCAACTCTAGCGCCTGCGCGACCGTTTTAGCTTCCATCAACAAGGCGGCAGGGTGGGAGGAAGTACCCTCCCCTGCCGCGAACAAGCTTTGGACAAAGCCCCACCTTGTCCGTAATGTGATCGGGAGGCCGGGGCGCGGCGGTGCTCAGCGGATGTGACGCGCGAGATCTGCGACCCTACCCATCAGCACTTCCATCGGTCCTCGCTGGAAGACGCGCAGCCAAAGCACCGCAAAAGTGCTGATAACCACAACGAAGCCAAAGAGCGTGGACAGGCTCTCGTCTTTGAAAATGTTTATCTTCATAAGATAGGCTATTCCCGCAATGTGCAGCACATAGGCCGTCAAAGACATCGAGCCGACTGCGATTATTGGCCAGACCAGCTTTCGCAGACGCGGGAGCGCATCCACAGCGAGCATGCAAGCCGCCAAGATGATCATTGCGCAACCGGTGCTGCCCACGATCGAAAGCGTCGTTTCGCTATGAGGTGCGGCTATCCATGACGACTTGACTATAAATGACGACTTGGAAGGCTCAAAAGCGCCGTCAACGTCAGACCACCACAAGGAGGTTTCAGTCAAAGCGCGGGAACTCAGCGCGAGCAAGGATCCCCCATGGCCCAACACGGCCAGCGCGACCCCCGCCAGACCAAGGCGCCAATGCGCTGCTAGCGTATTAAGATTAAGGCGCGCGATGGCCATGCCAGCGATGAGGAAAGGAACCCAGGTCACCGCGGGATAGTAGCCGTTGACCATGAGGTTGAAGACCGGGTCGAGGAGGTTGGGGGCAACCGACAGAAGGGAGGAACGGACTTGCGGGAGAACTAATGCCGTAGCGGCAGCGATCAAGCCCAGCTGATATGCGCTGAGCCGATGGAGCGGCAATACCAACAAGAAGCAAATTCCGTAGTATTCTAGGATGACTTCGACCTGGGTACCGAGGCAGCCCAGGATTGAGCCAAGCGCGAGCAAAACAAGGGCACGAATTGCGACTCTGGCGATGGCCTGTCTACCGGCTATCCCCGACTTCGGCGCCTTGCGACCTGTAATCAGGAGGATTGAAAAACCGGCCAATACGGCAAACAGGGCCGACGGCCGCCCATGGGTTAGTTCCATCAGAAACCCGACTAGTCCTCCTTCGCCGGGGTCGGGACCGAGATGGGCGGCATACATCCCGAAGACAGCCAGGCCCCGAGCGAGGTCGATGCCGACCAGCCGATCTACTACCGACCCATTCCTAGCGTCGGCAACCGGTGCCTTCATTACCATGGTAGATTCCCTTGTTGGGTGTGTGGATCGCGGGAGCCGCGATAGGAGAGCCGGTCGGCTGCTGCCGTCGCCTCGTGAAAGGGTTCAAAACATCGCGCCATCTGGCGCATCGAGCCGGCGACAGAGCTGTTCAGCCATTAGCCTGGGGTAAGAACAACAGATCGGCTCACAAAGCCTGTGTCACGGACCTGAAAAGTGGTGTCGCGGAACCGTCGTTTTTTGCATGATGGCTAAGCCGAGAGATCCACTGCACCGACGAGAGACTCAGCGACGTTAGATATCCGATCAGTACGCCGCGGCTCCGCCGGTGACGATCACCCCGGGTGTCAAGGCCAGGGCGTAAACCTGCCATAATCTGTGGTAGTGCGCCCGCGACCAATCCGTTCGACAAAGCTCGGCGCATGGTCGAGCCAATCATATTCTTCCATGTGGCTGTTGCCTGAAAAACCGAAGACGCCGTTCGCTGGTCCAGCTGTTCCAGACCTCGGCCTGCGTCGGTCATTAGAACCGGCGCGCCTGTTTCCCAAATCAATTTGCTGATGCAGCCGCCGGGGGTCACATTGAGCAAAAGTGCCGAGGTCAGGACGGGTTTCATAGGGGCTCTTCGTTTGGCTTTGTTAACGACCCCTTTCTTGCAAGTTGTAGCTGACAGCAGCCTGAAAGCTCCCCAAATAATTCGCTGCCGCCGGTTCAGCCTATTGTCAGCTTCGACCAATAAGATGGGAGCCTTGCCCTCATACCGGAGCTCGGCAGCATGATGCGAATACTGCTCACTGAAGACGATAAGGACCTTGGAAGTGCTATGCACGATCATTTGGTGGCTGGTGGCCACGCGGTCGACTGGGCCAAGAACCTGTCCGAAGCGCGCGATTATGCAGCTGTGGTCGGCTACGACCTTATTTTGCTCGACGTTCACCTGCCGGACGGCAATGGGATCGACTATCTGCGGGAGCTGATCAAGGAACTTGAATCGGCACCGGTCATCATTCTGACAGCCTGCGATCGGATTTCGCATCGCATCGAGGGCTTCAACGCTGGAGCCGACGACTATTTGGTCAAGCCGTTCGATCTGGGGGAACTCTCAGCGCGTATCCATGCAGTGGCACGTCGCCATGGGCATTCTCCGGAGCCGCAATTTTCGGTTGGGACGCTTTCCATACAGGCAGCCGAGCGACGCCTCTTCCGCGACGGGCAGGAGGTCTACCTGACTTGACGCGGATGGGCGGTGCTCGACTACCGTCTGCCCCAGCCCTGCACGGTCGTTTCAAAAGGGAAGATCGTGGACGCGCTTTTCGGCAGACGGCGCTGATTCATACTCTAAAAGAAAATTCGGCTTCCAGTTGCCTTGGCCATGACTGCCCTTCCCGAGAGATGGGTGACAGTTCATTCCGGATAGATGGGTTACACTTTCGGCCCTTTGCAAGGAGAGCAAGGTGCCTTGGAAGGAGTGCAACGTCATGGAAGAGCGGCTGAAGTTCGTCGCCCGGCTGCTGGACGCGAGAAGATGGCGGTGCTTTGCCGGGAGTTCGATATCTCGCGCAAGACCGGCTACAAGATCCTCACGCGCTACAACGACAGCGGCCTGGAGGGGCTGACGGACCGATCGCGGCGGCCCTATCGCCACGCCAATCAGCTTCCGTTTCAAATCGAGAAGCTGATTGTGCGCCTCAAGCAAGACAAGCCGACATGGGGTGCGCCGAAGATACGCGAGCGGCTGGCCCGGCTGTATCCGGATGTGCACCGGCCCGCGATCTCGACCGTGCATGCCGTGCTCGACCGCCACGGCATGGTCGAGCGCCGCAAGCGCAGGCGCAACAGGGCGACGGGGACACCACTTTCAAACGGCTGTCGCCCTAACGATCTTTGGTGTGCCGACTACAAGGGCGAGTTCGGCAGAGAACACGGCCGGGACAGGGGATCACAAACACTTGACCGTTCCAGACCCTGGCAGTGGCGCATCGATTGACCGTTGGCTCTGTTCGTGGGCACCGAAAATAGGGCCTTCTTGGTCCTCGGCAGAGAATATGGCCCGGACGGGGGATAACAAACACTTGACCGTTCCAGACTCTGGCAGTGGCGCATCGATTGACCGTCGACTCTGTTCGCGAGCGCCGAAAATACGGACGACCCCTATGGTCAAAGTGCACTTCTGACCTGCTAGGCACTGTTCGATAACTGGAGGCACCCGCTACGGTGCCCTCGTATTTAAGACACCTGTCAGTTTCAAGCCTGGACATTGACGCGTGGCGCGGCTGCCATTCGTTGACCGCCACGTCGAATTGCCCGCCAACCAGTGTACAGCCGCCGGTGGTCACATTGAGCAAAAGTGCCGAGATCAGGAGGGGTTTCATAAGGCCTCTTCGTTTGGCTTTGTTAACGACCCCTTTCTTGCAATTGTAGCTGACAGCAGCCTGAAAGCCCCCAGATATTCGCTGGCGCCGGTTCAGCCTACTGTCAGCTTCGATCAATAAGGCAGGAGCCTTGCCCTCATACCGGAGCTCGGCAGCCTGATGCGAATACTGCTCATTGAAGACGACGACGACCTTAGAAGTGCTGTGCACGATCATTTGGTGGCTGGTGGCCACGCGGTCGACTGGGCCAAGAACCTGTCCGAAGCGCGCGGTCATGCAGCTGTGGCCGGCTACGACCTTATTTTGCTCGACGTTCACCTGCCGGACGGCAATGGCATCGACTATCTGCGGGAGCTGATCAAGGGGCTTAATACAACGCCGGTCATCATTCTGACAGCCCGCGATCGGATTTCGCATCGCATCGAGGGGCTCAACGCTGGCGCCGACGACTATTTGGTCAAGCCGTTCGATCTGGGGGAACTCTCGGCACGCATCCGTGCAGTGGCACGTCGCCAAGGGCATTTTCCGGAGCCGCAATTTTCGGTTGGGACGCTTTCCATACAGGCAGCCGAGCGACGCCTCTTCCGCGACGGGCAGGAGGTCCACCTGTCTGGACGCGAATGGGCGGTGCTCGACTGCCTTCTACGCCGGCCCGGTTCGGTCGTTTCAAAGGGGAGGATCGAGCACGCGCTTTATTCATTCAATTCGGAGTTCGAGAGCAACACAGTGGAGGTTTATGTCAGCCGGCTCCGTAAGAAGATCGGCGGGGATAGAATAGCAACCGTGCGTGGCTCCGGATACAGGCTCGTGGTCACATGACGAACTCGAACAGCATGACGAGAAAGCTGATATCGTGGTTAGGCGGGGCAACGCTCCTGGTTTGGATCGCCGCCCCAACCATTGCTGCGTTCATTTTTTGCAATAATGTAAACGAAAGTTCGGATGACTTGCTCCAGGCGAGCGCAGAGTACAGAAAACCAGAGCTGATCAAGGTCTTGAATGGAAAACACGTTGATCAATACAATAACCACTTGCCAACTTATGAAAAGTACTGGACCTATCGTGAGCAGGTTATTAATAAGTACGGGGTAGTGCTTATTTCTGAACCGGAAGAGGGTCAGCAGCCCTTCCCTGATGCTCCCCTGAGTAACGGCTTTTGGCGAAACGCTGATTACCGCGTCTACACAGAGGAGATCCAAGACGGCGTGTATCATCGGTTGGCCGAACCGCTTGATGGCCGCCGTACCACAATCGCGAAGGGCGCACTTTTTGTCTTCCTTCCGACACTCGTGCTCCTGCCCTTTAGCTTAGCTGTTTGGTGGATCGTGATCCGGCGCTCGCTGCGGCCAATCGAGGTACTGCGACAGCAGATCGGATCGCGCGACGGCGGCAATCTGTCACCAATGGACTTGGGCGATTTCCCGGCAGAGTTGGCTCCAATCGCGGCATCCGTCAATCGGCTTCTCGATCGTCTGCGGGCGGCTCTCGAGGCCGAACGCGAGTTCGCCGCAAACAGTGCGCATGAACTGCGCACGCCGATCGCAGGTTCAATCGCTCAGATGCAGAGATTAGTGGCCGAGCTTCCCAATGGGTCGGCCAAAATGCGTGCGCGCGGCATCGAGCAAGCGCTGTCGAGCCTTGGCCGCCTTGTCGAAAAAGTGCTTCAGCTCGCTCAAGCCGAATCGGGGGTTGGCATGGCGGATCACGCGATCGATCTTGTCCGATCGGTTCGGCTGGAAATCGACGACCTGAGGAAAAAGCCGCAATATGCCGGACGCCTGCATCTTAACGTCGACGGCTGCACCACTTTGATGCGCAAAGTGGATGTCGATGCGTTTGGGATCCTCCTTCGTAACCTGATCGAGAATGCGCTGATACATGGACTGCCCACTGTTCCGACAACAGTTTCCGTCCAAACTGATGGAACCATCGCTATTGCAAACGCCGGACCGGTGGTGCCCCTCCCCGACCTCGAAGGGCTTACAAAGCGATTTAGTCGTGGTGCTACTCCTGCTGCGGGCTCAGGCCTTGGTCTACATATCGCTAACATGGTTATCCAGCGGATCGGTGGCAGTCTAGAGCTTGCGTCGCCCGCCCGCGGTCGCAATGATGGTTTCGAGGCGATCATACGAATTCCTCAATGACACCGGTGAATTCGACGACAGTTGGACACAGGGCGGATTGCTGGCAAGGCTGCTGACAGGGCGAACTGTACGGCAGTATGTATACGGCGTAGAAATCGTACTTCACACAACGCATTTCGGCCGCGGCAATCAATGCCGCTATCATCGTCTGAGCAGTTCGATCGAAGCGACACGACATGATCGGCAAAATCGAAGGCTCCGCCTCACCGCTCGCTCGATTTCGCCCGGGGAGAAAAAAGGCCATCCGAGAAAGTGCAAGCCGCCGCGCAAAGGCGACGTGTCCAATTGTCTGGGTGCCCCTGTGCGCCGGCCCGATCGGGTTGGCGCAGGTCCAGTAAGGACCCGGACCAACCATTCCATTTAGACGACCGGCAGGTTTTAATCGGCGTCCGGATCGCCGTCCCAAAATGCCCCAAGTATACGGCTAGAAAGGCTGCCAACGATCGAGCTTTGGTCGGAGGCGTGCTTGTCAGCGTCTTGGGTGCTTGACCGGCCTTTGCAATGGCCATCGCCATCGCAAGTATCGTGCGTGGCCAGTGAGACCGCAATTTCATCAGCCTGGAGCCGACCGTATCGGTGCTTTTTTATGATTTAGGGATTTTTCGTTTTCCTCTTGGATCATCACGGGTTTGGAGAGGATCTGGTGTTAAGTGCCATTCGGAGCGCCGGCGAACCGCCCGAAATTAATGTGGTCGAGTGATGAAGCCTCCCGAATGCGTTAAACGAGACCCTTTATGGCGGCCCTGGCTGACAACAGTCTGAAAGCTGCAAGCGGCATGCGAAAATGGGGCGATCCTGAATGACGACAGATGCTATCAACATGAAAGAGGCTCGCCCTGAAAGCTGAGCACGCTTTATGCTCAGGCTGCTGACAAGGCCAAAGCAGCGTAAGTGCGTAGTGAAATCCAAGGTCCACATGGGTCGTCGCGCGTCCCATGCGCCTGGGAAGGCGCCGGCCCGGCCAAGCTTTCCCAGCTCGTCCGCATGATGCTTCGCTGAGCGTCAATGGACGTTGGCGCGAGACCAAGGCGTCGTGCGTTGCAATCCGGACGGTCCAGGGTATCAGGAGTTTCACGGCCTCGGCCCGCTTGGCTGGCCACAGTTGAAGCTCCAACGTACCGGCTGGCACCGGGAAATTGGGCTCTGCGCTGCCTCAACGCTGATGGCACGGTCAATGCTTGCCTACCGATGGGGCCGCCCATGCCGTGATGCTGTCGGTCGACGTTCGCAAACCAGACCCTCGCGAGACCCAGCGAAGGGGCTCGCCGGTTCGACGAGGGACCTTACCTCTTTATGCGCGGCATCATTATCGAGGATGACATGTTGCCTTACACGTCGTCCCTCGCGCTCGGGTCTTTGTGGGGCGGATGAAGTCCTGATCGCGGTGGCACTGCTGCATGTTTGCGTAAGACCCATCCAGTCACGATCGCGCTGTCCTTCGATGTCGCGGTGCTGATAGGCGGGCAGATCGGTGTGCGCGGCGCCCGCCAAAGGATCGTCGTCACGCCGGAGGAGGCGAGCGTCATAGCCGGCGCGCCGGCGAAAGGCGCTTTCTGTCGGATGCCCGACAATGTCGGATATCGCAAGTATCAAGGTTGGATCAAACCTTGCGAATCGGGGCTTTCTTACTTGGCACGGGGCATGCTCAGGTATCCGCAAACACCCAATGGATAACGAGCAGACTTCCCATGGCCTCACCATGCCGAAAGTTTCCCGGACGCATCCAAAGATGAGGCTCGCGTCAGGCCCAGCAACACGCTGACGGCTCATGTGGCTCGGCGTCGCGTGCCGATCCACTTTCTCCCAATAGGCGTTCGGGAGACATAGATCCTTCAAAATGAGGAACAGATCACTTTGCCAGGAACGCAGCCCATAACCCCACTCTCCCTACCAGAACTACCAAGCAAGCCCCGCACTCATGGGCTTCGCAGGACGTCCGTTGCGTCCGAGTTGGTCGGCGCGGGGCCGGCTCCGATCCCCGTCGCATGGGAGGACGGCAAGGCGAGGGATTTCGTGCTCGACAACGGCATGGAGGTGGTCGTCATTCCCAACCACCGGGCGCCGATCGTCACCCACATGGTGTGGTACAAGATCGGCAGCGCCGACGAGCCGCCGGGCAAATCCGGCATCGCCCATTTCTTCGAGCATCTGATGTTCAAGGCGACGACCAACCATGCGGGCGGCGAATTCGACCGCGCAGTGTTCGAGATCGGCGGCTCCAACAACGCCTTCACCTCCTCCGACTACACCGCCTTCTATCAGACAGTGGCGCCGTCGGCGCTCGAGCTGATGATGAGCTTCGAGGCCGACCGAATGCGAAACCTCATCCTGACCGACGATGTCGTCAAGACCGAGCGCGATGTGGTCATCGAGGAGCGCCGCTCAAGCACCGACACCAACCCGCAGGACGTTCTCCATGAGGAGATCGACGCGACGCTGTGGCAGAACCACCCCTATCGCATCCCGATCATCGGCTGGATGCAGGAGATCGAGCAGCTGAACCGCGTCGACGCCACCGTCTTCTATGAAAAGTACTACTGGCCCAACAACTCCGTGCTAATCGTGGCCGGCGATGTCGAACCGGACACGGTGCGGGCGCTGGCCGAAAAGACCTATGGCAAGGTGGCGCGCGGACCTGACCTGCCGCCGCGCATCCGGCCGGTTGAGCCCGAGCAGAACACCAGGCGCACCGTCACGCTCTCAGACGCCCGCGTCAGCGTGCCCAGTTTTTCGACGCAGTGGGTGGTGCCGTCCTACCACACCGCCAAGCCGGGCGAGGCCGAAGCGCTCGACCTGCTGGCCGAAATTCTCGGCGGCGGTAACCGCGGCCGGCTCTACCAGGCGCTCGCTGTCCAGCAAGGTTTCGCTTCCAGCGCCCGCGTCTATTTCCAGGGCACTATGCTCGACGACACCAAGTTCGCCATCTATGGCGCACCGCGCGGCGATGCCAAGCTGGCTGATCTCGAAGCGGCGGCCGCTGCCGAAGTTGCCCGCATTGCCGAGGATGGTGTCAGCAACGAGGAACTAGGCAAGGCCAAGGACCACTATTTGCTCAATATGATCTTTGCGGAAGACAACCTGGACTGGCTCGCCAGCATCTACGGCTCGACGCTGGCCACCGGCGGTACCGTGAAGGATGTCGAGGAACGGCCGAATCGCATCCGCAAGGTTACCCCCGAGCAAATCAAAGCAGTTGCCGCCCGCTATCTCGCGTTCGACCGTTCGACCACGGGCTATCTCTTGCCCAAGACGGAGAATCAAGAGATGACGCTCGGCGCTCGGCCCCATGCTGCGATGAACATCCAGGAGGTGAAGTCCGAAAAGGGCATCATCGCCTGGCTGGTGGAGGACCACACAGTGGAAATCGTCAACATCGGCTTTGCCTTCAAGGGCGGCACCAAGCAGGACCCGGTCGGGAAGGAGGGGATGGCCAAACTGATGGCCGGCCTGTTCATCGAAGGCGCTGGCCATTACGACAGCGGTGCCTTCCAGGTGAAGCTCGACCATGCCGGCGCCGAAATGAGTTTGGACGCGCAAAGCGACGACATCTACGGATCGATGTGCATGCTTTCCAAAAAGCAGGACGCGGCGTTCGGCCTGCTTCGGCTCGCGCTGAACGCGCCGCGCTTCGAGCAGGGGCCGATCGATCGCGTCCGCGCCGAGATTGTCTCCCGCATCGTCGGCAGCGAGCGAGACCCTAACGCCATCGCTCAGCGCAAATGGCTGCGCGCGATCTATGGCGCGCATCCTTGTTCAAGGCCGGGAGAAGGCACAAAAGAGAGCCTCCCCGGCATCACGCCGTCCGACCTCCGCGCCTTCCACCAGGCCATTTTCGCTCGCGACGGGCTCCATATTGCCGTGGTGGGTGACATTGACGCGAACACGTTGAGGGAAAGGCTTGACCAGCTGTTTGGTGATTTGCCTGAGCAACAAACCCTCGTCCCCGTCTACGATGTCGCGCCGAAACTCGGTCAACTGGTGGAGGAGAACTACGACCTGCCGCAGACTTCGCTGACGTTGGCCTGGCCTGGCGTGAAGCCTAGCGCGCCGGATTTCTACGCGGCCGTGCTGCTGAACGACATCCTTGGCGGCTCATACTTGACTTCCCGCCTTTACGAGGAGGTACGTCAAAAACGCGGCCTTGCCTATCACGTCAGCTCTGAACTAACCCTTGACTCGCTTCTGGTTACGACAGAGACACGCTCGGACTGCGCTGCCCAAACACTGAGCATCGTGCGAGATGTGGTAAAGCAGATGGCGCAGCAAGGACCGACCGGGGCCGAGCTCAAGGCGGCGAAGAAGCACCTGATCGG
>NZ_RZQY01000200.1:0-9202 GCF_003998575.1 Mesorhizobium sp. M7A.F.Ca.CA.001.10.2.1
CATTTACTGGGCAGCGCCCCCGTCACCGCCGCTGTCGCCGGCACCGTCAGCCGGCCCACTGCCAGCGGGTTTGACGGCATTGCTGTCGCCGGTGCCAGTCGTCTTGGCGGCTTTGGCGGCATCATCGGCCTGCTTCTTCAGCAACGCGCGATAGCGGGCGACGTTCTCGTTGTGCTCGTCCAGCGTCGCGGCAAAAACGTGCCCGCCGGTGCCGTCGGCAACGAAATAGAGGTCGGCGGTCTTCGACGGATTGGCCACCGCCTCCAGCGCTGCACGACCCGGATTGGCGATCGGCGTCGGCGGCAAGCCATTGATCACATAGGTGTTGTAGGGCGTCTGTTTCTGGATGTCCGACTGGTAGATCGGCCGGTCCGCCGGCTTTCCCTTGCCGCCGAACAGCCCGTAGATGATGGTCGGATCGGATTGCAGGCGCATGCCCTTGGCAAGCCGGTTCAGGAAGACGGCGGCAACTCGCGAACGCTCGTCACCCTTGCCCGTCTCCTTCTCGACGATCGAGGCCAGCGTGACGAACTCCTCGACGTTGGCCAGCGGCAGGTCAGGCGCGCGCCGCTGCCAGACATCGTCGACCAGCTTCTTCTGATCCGCCAGCAGCTTATCGACCATCTGCTGGCGTGTCGCTCCGCGCGTGAAGCGCAGCGTGTCGGTGGCGAGGCTGCCCTCCGGCGGCGTGGTTGCCGGCATGTCGCCGCTCAAGGCATTCTCCTCGGCGATGCGCTGCAATGCCTGGTCGACCGTCAGTCCTTCAGGAATGGTCAGCGAATACATCACCGACTTGCCGCTCTTCAGAAGCTCCATGATATCGCGCATGGATGCCCTGGGCTTGATCTCGTACTCGCCGGCTTTCAGCGCGGAATCATTGCCGAAGGCCCGCACGCCAAGGCGGAATACCCGGGCGTCGCTGATCAACCCGCGGCGTTCGAGCTGGTCGGCGATATCCTGGACGCCGGTGCTCGGCTTGACCAGGAAGGTGTCGCCATTGGCCGAAGGTCCGGGTTCGGTGAATTCCTGCTTGCCGAAATAGACCGCGACGCCGGCCGCCAGAACCACCAGCATCACCGAGGAGATGACGAAGTTCATGAAAACGACGACCTGGCTGCGTGACGCACGCGAGCGCTTCGGCGGCGGCGTGCCAGCCTCCGGCCGCAACGCTTCGCTGGCCGTTTTCGGCACGATCGGGCCGGATGTCGGCGGCCGTTGCCCGAATTCTCCGTTGCCTGCCGGATTTGTGTTCATTTCGCCCTACCGTTTGATCGCCCAACGAATCCCCAGCGGCAGAGTAGGGGCGAATATGGCAAAATTGACGGCACGCCGAAGCGCCGCCCGGCAGCCGGACGATCAGCCATTGTAGCGCTGGAAGACCAGCGACGCGTTGGTCCCGCCAAAGCCGAAGGAATTGGACAGCGCCACGTCGATCTGGCGGGCACGCGGCTTGTTCGGCACCAGGTCGATCGCGGTTTCGCGTTCCGGGTTGTCGAGGTTGATGGTCGGCGGCGCGACATTGTCCCTGATGGCAAGGATCGAGAAGATCGCTTCGGCGGCACCCGCCGCCCCAAGCAGATGGCCGATCGACGACTTGGTCGACGACATCGAAATCTTCGATGCGGCATTGCCGACAAGCCGCTCGACCGCGCCGAGCTCGATCGTGTCGGCCATGGTCGAGGTGCCGTGCGCGTTGATGTAGTCGACATCGGCCGGCGTCAACTTGGCCCGGTTCAGTGCCGCCGTCATGCAACGGAAGGCGCCATCGCCATCCTCGGCGGGCGCGGTGATGTGATGCGCGTCGCCGGTGAGACCATAACCCGTCACCTCGGCATAGATCTTGGCGCCGCGCGCCCTGGCATGTTCGAGCTCCTCGAGCACGACAACGCCGGCGCCCTCGCCCATGACGAAGCCGTCGCGGTCGCGATCATAGGGTCGCGACGCCGTTTGCGGCGAATCATTGCGTTCCGTCGACAGTGCCCGGCATGCGGCAAAGCCGGCGATCGACAGCCGCGTCACCGGCGCTTCGGCGCCACCGGCGACCATCACGTCGGCATCGCCCCACATGATCAACCGGGCAGCATCGCCAATGGCGTGCGCGCCGGTCGAACAGGCCGTGACGACGGCATGGTTCGGGCCTTTCAGTCCGTGCCGGATCGAAACCTGCCCGGAGACGAGATTGATGATCTGGCCCGGGATGAAGAAAGGGCTGATGCGGCGCGGGCCGCGCTCCTTGAGGATCATCGCGTTCTCGGCGATGCCCTCGATGCCGCCGATGCCGGAGCCGATCAGGACGCCGGTGGCACACCGCTCTTCATGCGTCTTGGGTTCCCAGCCGGAATCCTTCAGCGCCTCGTCGGCGGCGGCAATCCCGTAAAGGATGAAGTCGCCGATCTTGCGCAGTTCCTTGGGCTCGAGCACGGCCTCGGGATTGAAGGTGGCATTGCTGCCGTCACCACGCGGAATGACGTGGGCGATCTTGCAGGCAAGATCCTCCACCTCGAACTCAGTGATGCGCTTGGCAGCGCTGCGGCCGGTCAGAAGTTCCTTCCAGCTGTGCTCGAAGCCCATGCCGAACGGCGACAGCAACCCAAGGCCCGTGACGACGACACGCCTCATCGCAGGTCCTCCCCGGTGATGACTGCGGAAAGCGTCAGGCCGAAGCCTTGTCGATGTACTTCACGGCATCGCCAACGGTCAGGATGGTCTCAGCCGCATCGTCGGGAATCTCGACGCCGAATTCTTCTTCGAACGCCATGACGAGTTCGACCGTGTCGAGGCTGTCGGCGCCCAGATCATCGATGAAGCTCGCCTGCTCCGTCACTTTGTCGGCATCGACGCCAAGGTGCTCGATGACGATCTTCTTGACGCGCTCTGCGGTGTCACTCATTTGGGCATCCTCGTCTTTTGTTTGTCTGTCTTCGTTAGCGGGCAGAATGCCGCTAATCAAGCTGAAAGATGGTCCTGCCGGAAACGCAACGACTACGGACCGGTTTTTGCCCGAACCGCCGGGTTGCGGGCCGCATTACACGAAAAATAGCTGAGGTCCAAGCCGAAATGGTCTCTTTTCACAACCCGCCGGCGTTGCTGCCGAACCTCGTCAAATCATAGCCATGCCGCCATTTACGTGGATGGTCTGGCCAGTGACGTAGGCGGCTTCGTTGGAGGCGAGATAAGCGACGGCGGACGCGACTTCAACGCTGGTGCCCATGCGCCGCGTCGGGATCGCCGCCATGATCGCCTCTTTCTGCTTGTCGTTGAGCTTGTCGGTCATCGCCGATTCGATGAAGCCCGGGGCGACGCAGTTGACGGTGATGTTGCGGGTGGCGATCTCCTGTGCCAGCGATTTGGAGAAGCCGATCATGCCGGCCTTTGAGGCGCAGTAATTGGTCTGGCCGGGATTGCCGGTGATGCCGACCACCGAGGTGATGTTGATGATGCGGCCATGGCGGCGGCGCATCATCGGGTGGGTGAGTTCGCGGGTCAGCCTGAACACGGCGGTCAGGTTGACCTCGAGCACGCTGTCCCAGTCGGCATCCGACATGCGCACGAACAGGCCGTCCTTGGTGATGCCGGCGTTGTTGACCAGGATGTCGACGCCTTCGAGATCGGCTTCGGCTTTCTGGCCGAGCGCCTTGACCTCCTCACGGTTGGACAAATTGGCCGGGAACAGCTTGACCCGGTCGCCAAGCTCGCTAGCCAGCGCTTCCAGTTTCTCGACGCGGGTGCCATGCAGGCCGACGATCGCGCCCTGCGCATGCAACATCCTGGCGATCGCCTCGCCGATGCCGCCGGATGCGCCGGTGACGAGCGCCTTGCGGCCAGTCAATTCGAACATTTTTGTCTCCTGATTGAGAAGAGAACACCCTTTACAGGGATGGGATCAAATGACGCTTTATGCAAGCGCCGCCATGGCCGCCTCGACGTCAGCCGCGGTGCCGACCGACGCGGTGGCGACATCGCGGTTGATGCGCCGCGCCAATCCTGAAAGCACCTTGCCGGCGCCGATCTCGTAAAGCGTGGTGACGCCGTTTGCGCCGAACCATTCCACCGTCTCGCGCCAACGCACGCGGCCGGTTATCTGTTCGACCAGGCGGCGGGCGATCTCGTCTGGATCGCTGGTCGGGCTGACCGTAACATTGGAGAGGACGGGAACCACCGGCGCGTTCTTTGCCACGCCGGCCAGGGCTTCGCGCATGACGTTCGCGGCCGGCGCCATCAGCGCGGAATGGAAGGGCGCGGACACCTGCAGCATCAGCGCGCGTTTGGCGCCTTTCTCGGTGCACAGTTTCGCGGCCAGTTCGACCGCGGCCTTGGCGCCGGAGATGACCAGTTGGCCACCGCCATTGTCGTTGGCGATCTGGCAGACAGAGCCTTTGGCGGCTTCCGCGCAAGCGGCTTCGACATCGGCATGTTCCAATCCGATGATCGCCGCCATGGCGCCCTCGCCGGCCGGCACCGCCGCCTGCATGGCATTGCCGCGTATGCGCAGCAACCGGGCGGCATCGGCAACCGAAACGAAGCCGGCAGCGGCCAACGCCGAATATTCGCCCAGCGAATGACCGGCGACATAGGCGATCTTGCCTTTCAGCGAGAAGCCGCGCGATTCCAGCGCCCGGATCGCGGCCAGCGACACCGCCATCAGCGCCGGCTGCGCGTTGGCGGTCAGCGTCAACGTCTCTTCCGGCCCTTCCCAGATCAGCTCCGACAGATTTTCGCCGAGCGCATCGTCGACTTCCTGGAAGACCCTGCGCGCTTCGGGGAAGGCGTCGGCGAGATCCTTGCCCATGCCGACCGCCTGGCTGCCTTGTCCGGGAAAGGTGAATGCAACGGCCATGCGAGGGCTCCCAAGGGCTGGTTTTGCTTGCCTGAAGACGGTTTTTCTTGCCTGTGACGCATGGCGGGGCGCCAAGTCAACCCCGGTTCGACCCTGCCCGAGGGCAGCCTCGTCCGCCGAGTGCCTGTTGCGAAAGGGTTTTTGGCGATCACTCCTGATGAAAACCGCTCACGATTCGTTTGCTGGCTCTTCTTATTTCCGTTACAGGCGCTAGCTTTGCGTGACAATTCCATGACAATCGAGTGACGCGCTTGTCGCTGGGTGGGGAAGTTAAAGTGGCAAAGAGTTACAAACGCACCGGCAAGGCCGCGCCACAGTTCCTGGAAGACGACCCCTCCACCGGCTATCTGCCGGGCAGGAGATGGCCGGTCGTGCGCTATGGGCTGATCAGCCTGGCGATTGCCGCTATCCTGGTGTTTGCCATCGAACTGATCGTGCGCGGCGACTTTGCCGGAACCATCTCCTTCTTCCTGCAGCCGTTCAAGCCGGGCTGGACCACCATCGTCGTGTTTGCGCTGCTCCTGATCGGCTTCGATGCGGTGCTCGGCCGCAGCCACCAGAGCCTGATGATCGTCGCGCCGCTGACCTTGTCGCTTGCTTTCGTCGGTCACCAGAAGTCGCACTATCTCGGCGATCCGCTCTATCCGACCGATTTCCTCTATGCCCGCCAGATCTTCGCGCTGCTGCCGCTTTTGGTACGCGAACGGCCGATGACCGCGCTTGCCATGGTCGTCGGCATCGTCGCCGGCCTGTCGCTGCTCGTCTACGGCTGGCGGCTATGGCGCCGCAAGGTTCCCGCACTCAGCCGCAAGGGGCGCCTTGCGCGGCTGACGCTGGCAGTGCCGCTGCTCGCCTTCTTCGTTTCGATCATGGACTACGCCACCTTCTCCTGGACCAGGGATCGGCTGCAGATCATCCCGATCATGTGGGACCAGAAGGAAAACTATGCCTCCAACGGCTTTGCGCTGGCCTTTGCCCTCAACGTGCCGATGGCGCATGTCTCGGCGCCGCCGGGCTATTCCGACAAGGCGATCGCAGCGATAGCCAGGCCTGATGTGACCGCCTCGGTGCCGGCCGAGAAGCCGGACATCATCATCGTCATGAGCGAATCCTTCTGGGATCCGACCAAGTTGCCTGGCGTCACCATCACGCCAGATCCAATCCCCAATGTGCGGGCGCTGCGCTCGGGCTCGATGTTCTCGCCGGAGTTCGGCGGCATGACCGCCAATATCGAGTTCGAGGCGCTGACCGGCTTCTCCAACGCGTTCCTGCCGGCAGGCAGCATCCCCTATCAGCAATATGTGCGCACGCCGACGCCTTCGCTCGCGACCTTCCTGAAGAGCCAGGGTTACCGGGCGCGCGCCATCCATCCCGGCACCAACTGGTTCTGGAACCGTGGCGCGGTCTATGCCGATTTCGGCTTCAACGATTTCATGTCGGAAGAGACGCTGCCGCCAATGCAAAAGCGCGGGCCACTGGCATCGGATGCGGCGATGACCGACGAGATCATCAGCGAGGCCGACGCCAGCGACGAGCCGGTGTTCTTCTTTGCGGTCAGCCTGCAAAACCACGGTCCCTACGAGCCGAACCGCTATTACAATCCCACGCATAGGGTGCAGGCGCCGATCAGCCAGTGGGCGCGCGAATCGCTACTCAGCTACGCCGAGGGCTCAGCCGATGCCGATCGCGGCCTCGAACGCCTCGTCGAATGGGCCAAGAAACGCTCCCGCCCCACCGTAATCGCCTTCTTCGGCGACCATCTGCCGCCGCTGGGGCCGGTCTATGTCGAAACCGGCTTCCTCAAGGACAATGTCGCGCCGCGCAAGGAAGCGTCGCCCGAGGCTGCTCTCGAGCATCACGAGACGCCGCTGGTCATCTGGTCGAACCGCACCGGGCCGGCTGAGCAGATGGGTGCCGTCAGCCCAGCCTTCCTGCCCTATCATATCCTGAAAACGGCCGGAATCAGCCATCCCTACTACACCGGCTTCCTGGGCGAGATGAGCGAACGCTACCGTGTCGTCGACCGCAATCTTCTGCTGACGCCGGCTGGCGAAGCCACGCCCGATTGGGCGCGGCAGAAGGAGATCGATCCGGCGATCCGCGATTTCCGCCTGCTGCAGTACGATATGATGTTCGGCAAGCGTCAGGCAGCGCCTGACTTCTTCCCCGAAACGGTCGACAAGGACAAGGTTGTCGCCCATACGAGTTGAGCCCAACGATCCCTCAGGCTCGTCTGTGTCGGATCGCGCGTTCAGTTCGTCAATTGCAGCTTCGAGAACTTGTTGGCGATCTGCTGGAAAACGTCCGGCAATTTGGTCGGATCGTTGACTGCATAATAGCCGCTCGGATCAGAAGCGCAGGCGCTGTAAAGCGCGCGGTTGGCTGCGGTGTCGGATTGCAGCACCATGGTGTAGATTTGCACGCCCTCGTTCTTCAATTGCGTGCAGACGTTTTTGGTCCAGCCGTCGACATTGCGCGCAGCGGTCGTCTGGTTATCTGATCCGAAACGGCCGCCGGCCAGATAACCATATGATGTGTAGTCAGATTTCGTCGGCTGTTGGCTGGCGCCATAGACGACGTTCTCGCCGTCGGTGAGCAACAGCACGATCTTGCTGATGCCGGGCGTCTTCCACGGCGCCCCATCGGTGTAGGGCGCGGCGGGCGACAGCACCCGCATACCCCATGACAGGCCCTCGGAGACGTTGGTGCCCGAACCGTTCCACTCGGTCATCTGACTGGCAGCCTTGCGCAGCTTGTCGAAATCGTCGGTCAGGGGGACCACCGGGGTCGGACACGCACGGTTCGGACCGATAGTGATGGGAGAGCCGATCTCGGTTATGAGTTCCTTGGCGGGCGCAACATATTTGGCAATCTTTTCCCTGGCAGCCCTGTCATCGGGCGACAGAAGTTCGATGAGATTGCCGAGCAGGTTGCTGAGATCGATGCCCAGGATGTTGATGCCCGACTGGGCAAGCCTGGTTTTGTCGCTGACATCGTTGAGATAGGAGTTGTTGTAGTATTTATCCGAATTGCCATAGGAGCCAGACGGCTTTTGGGCGTCTTCGGGATCATCCGGCGCAAAGTACGGCACGAACAGCGTGTCGGGCTTGGCCGTGTCGGGTGGCGTGTCGGAGATATTGTAAGCGCCTGGCCGCGCCTCGACACAACCCTTCCATCCGGTGCCATTCCATCCGGCATCGGTCCATCCGGTCTTCTTGAGCTGTTTGAAAAGCGCCATGTGGTTCGGCCGCTTGCCGTCGATGACGGGAAAATTGACGCCGTTGGTTGAGGACTTGCCGTCCATGTCGATCCAGGACGGGTCGAAGCCGTCGCCATTGACGTTGACGGCGGTTACGAAAGGAACCAGCGAGGCGCGGATCTTGCGCGTCGGCGATTTCGCCGCTTCGAGCGTGTCGAGCAACGATTTTGTCGCCGTCCTCAGTGCCGTCATGCGCGCGCCGGCCATCGAGCCGGTGTTGTCCAGTACCAGCACGACTTCGAGCTGGTTGTTCGATTCGACCGCCGAGGCATCGACCACGATGTGCTTGCTGTCGCCGAACAGGAAGGCGAAGTTGAGATTGACGTCCGCCGAGGCAATCGCCTTTGTCTTGACGAAGTTGACGCCCTTATCGACAGTCAGCGTCGCCTGCGCATTGCCGAGTTCGCCATGACCGACGATGTTGGCCTGGAAATAGCGGTTGAAAGCGTCATTGCGGGTGATGTCGAGATCGCCAAGGTGCGAAGAAGCAAGATTTGCCGAATCAAGAGCGTTCTGCAGATTGCTCTTGGCTCGCATAAGGGTCGAGATATCGGTTGCGAAAGCGACTGCCGTCAGGATGACCGGCAAACCCAGTCCCAGCACAAGCGTGAAATTGCCGCTCTTCGAGCGCCAGAATTTGTTGAAAAGCATCCTTACCCCCGGAAATGCTTGCCGCTTTTGCGCGGTTGTCCGGGCTTTTGCGCCTTCGATGATGAATCGACCGTTGATGGCCAGGCTTCAACTCCACACAACCTGCTGGTGTGGTTAAGACGTGGTTGCCGGAAACCACAACTCCGACCGTTGCTGCTCCCCGATCATCGGCTATGACACACGGGAATGCCGCTTGCGCTTGCTTTGCGGCCGGATTGCTGTATAGACGCCCGCAATCTGCCGGTCCTTGCTGGGGGCTGAACGGAGGGCCGGAGGTTTTTCAGAACCTTCGTGTGAAGCCGGAAGTGCTTCCGCCTCCCGTGTCTCCGCTCTCGACCGTCTCGTCATGCTCCTTTCTTCCCCCTGCCCCTTCGAGGGTTTGCGGGTCAGAGAAGTTGCAGAGGCTTTTGCCGCCGGGAACCGGGAGAGAAACGAAGAAAGGCATAGGACATAAT
>NZ_RZQY01000201.1:0-9139 GCF_003998575.1 Mesorhizobium sp. M7A.F.Ca.CA.001.10.2.1
GTTCCCCGGCCGATCGAGCCGAAGCCGATCATCACGACAGGGCCGCTGATCTCACCGTAAACGGGCCAGTTTTCATTCGCCATTTTATCGAGCACTCCTTCAAAACCCAGGAAACTGGGAAAACATGCGCAAGCCGGGGATTTTTGCCCGGCGGCCATGCGCTACATCACAGATCATTGTCACAAACCAGCGAAAAGCGCCAACCAGCGGCTAGCTGCGTTGGCTACGTGGTTAAGGCTGAAACCGTGGATGAATGGCTCTACCCGAACCAAAGTTAGCTCATTTGCCAAGCGCAAGCGACGTGCCCCGTCCGTTCAACGGATTTTTGCCCTCGGCGCAGCTGTGGACGCCCGAACCACCAACTCCACGGGCAGAACGACTTGGCGGGGCGGTTGGTTGTCAAGAACCATGCGGGCGGCGAGCCTGCCTTTTCCGATCACGTCTTGCGCGACAGTCGTCAGCGGAGGTGTGGTGCGCGCGGATTCAGCAGTGCCATCGAAGCCAATGACCGACACGTGGCCCGGCACCTCTATGCCGCGACAAACCGCCTCGTCGAGTATTGTGATCGCCTGCCAATCCGACATGGTCAGGATCGCGGTTGCTTCAGGCACATTGTCGAACACCACCGCTCCAGCAGATGGATCGCCGGGCGTCGTCTCGATAATCGGGACATCGTCGATCGACAAGTTCGCCTCCGCCAAGCCCTGTTTGAAACCGTCAAGCCTTTCGTCATCGAGTGAGAAGCCGGCAAGAAGCGGGCGCTTTGCCTGTCCGGGCATGTGCACAATGGGAGGGCCTGAAGTTCTCCGTATGGACAGGATGGCAAAATGTCGGTGTCCCAGCCCGGTCAGATGCCGGACGGCAGCGACCGCGCCCCTCCTGCCGTCGATCTTTATCGAATTGATGTCGGGACCTGCGTCGCTTTCGAGAATGACGAAGGGCAGGCGTCGCCGTTGTGCCGATGTTATGAGGCCGATATCCGCGCTGTGACCAAGGATGAAGCCGTCGACCAGGGCCTCGCGGATATTGGCGATGCGGGTATTATCGGTGCCGTTTACAAGGCTGAGCGTCGTTCCGGCCTCGTCGCAGGCGAGCGAAACGCCCAGCACCAACTCGCGGAGATAGGGACTTCTGAGCACGTCGGCGATGGCGTAGGCGCCAGGCGGCATGAACCCGATGGCATTGAACTTGCCATCCCGCAGCAATCGTCCCTTTGGATCGGGGCCGCCAAACCCGAGCGCTCGCGCGGCCGCTTCGACACGTTGGCGCAACTCAGGCCTGACCAGTTCCGGCCGGTTGAAGACGTTGGAAACAGTGCCCCGGGAGACACCGGCAGCCTTGCCCACGTCGGCTAGCGTTGGCATTGCGATTCACCCCGTTTCCCTTCAGTTAGACCATTTTTTGGAGCGCTCCAAGAATTTTGTTGACTCGAAAGTGGAAAGGGCGGATCGTATCACTTGGAGCGCTCCAAGTAGGCGTATCTGGCATTTTCGCGACTGAAACATCGAAGATCGTCAAATGGCTTGGTCCCAACGGCCACGCCCAGGGAGGGTGTTATGGCAGAAACCAATGTTTTTCCCGCCTCGCTTGTCGGTAAGACTTTCGACTGCGTTTTCGGCCCGTTCGTACCCCGGCTGACGTTTTTCTCGCCGGAGGAATTACATGTGCAGGCGTCGATCGGAGCCACCAAAATTGACGAGGTGGTCAAGATCGACATGACCAGCGTACGCCCGAACCTCGTGCTCATGAGCTGGACGGAGCAGAGCGGCAACTTCATCGTGCAGTTGCAGGATCATGAGAAAGGGATCGTCCACAACTATGCGCGGCTGGCCGACGGGCAGCTCTTCTGTGCCCAAGGCGCCATTCAAGCCGTTTCGCCTGCGTGACGCTCCCGCGTCGGGGCCGGCAAAGTGCGGCATCGACCGGCATACTGCTGTTTCCTAGTTGAAGTACTTCGGATTACGATCTGCTGAATTGCCGTCATCGATTTCCCTATTGAAGGAGGAAAGTGCGATGGAACTCGCTTACGACAGTCATCTGCTTGCCCGAATTCTGCTGAGCGTCGCGACCGTGGGCTACGGTGTGGTGACGATCAAAGCCGACCTCAACGCCACCCACGCCACCAATCCGCTGTGGACTCCGCACGCCCGGTTTCACGTCGTTTGGCAGGTGCTGAGCTACACCGGAGTCGCGCTGATTGCGCTGGGGCTTATCTGGATTGGAGGCCCACTCCAAGCCGAGCGGCTCTATCTCGCCGGGGGATTGGGCGTCGCCATGTATGGAGCGTTCTTCGTGGCCATGCTCTCACGACCGATCTATGGCGGCGTGCTCTACGACGAGAACGGCTACCTGCCATTCCGACCGCCGTTCGGACCGGCGGGTTGGCGGTGGGATGTCAACGTCACCGTCTTTACCGCGATGTCCGCGATCCTGCTGCTGGGCTTGGCCGCGATTTAGGACAGCGCCAGCACCCCGAGCCGGTCGACCAGCCGATCGCGGTCTGATGTCAGGCCCTTATAGTCGAGTTGGGCGAGATCGAGCGCTTCGAGCTGGGCGGCGAAAGACGCCGCGAGCTTCGCCCGATCCGGGTGCCTGGCCAGCACGGCGAGCGGGTCGAGATGGATGCGGATGGTGAACAGGATATCGCGTGAAACAGGCAGTTTGCGCAGGGTCTGCCGCTCGACGCGGATGAACGCATGAGCGTCGATATCGCCATCGGGAAAGCGCGACGGCCGGTTGGTGGCGCGGTCGATGCGCTGCAGGTCGGAGAGCGGATGATAGAGCGCGTTGTCGGACTGGATCGACCAGTTGTAGCGCTCGACCGCCTGCCCCTGGAGGCCATCGAACATCCGGTTGATGAGTTCCGCCGGACGCGTGCCCGGGCCGAAACCCGGCACCGGCGCGTGGATGTCCTGCAGCGGCTTGCCGAATTTTTCCAGGAGCGACCAGGACGAGGGAAAGCAGAGCGAGCCGGCGACTAGCCGCCAGCCGCTGTCACCGCGGCGCATCAGGATCAGGTCTTCCTGGACGAGCTGTGAGGCTTTAGCCAGCGGCGCCTCGGCGAGGGAAGCAGGCAGACGGCCCGCCGCGCCCGCCACCTCGACGCCTGATCCGCCGAGCCGATGGGTTTCGGGGAACCTCTCCAGGAGATGCGCAGCGAGCAAGTCGAGCACTTCCTGCTGGGCATCGCGCGTGCCGTCCTCCTCGACGAAAACGCGCTCTGGGATTTCGGCATAGAGCCGGTGCTTTTCGGCGAGATACGGCAGCAGATGGCCGTCGATCTCGATCCAGTCCGCCGGATCGAGCGGCTTCAGCCCGATACTGAACAGTTTCGACGAGCCGTCATAGGGCGTGTGGGTGGGGAGCGTATGCTCTGGGGGCGTGTGAGTGGGCACAGTCGTCCTGTTTCAGGTCAGTCTTGCGGGGATCAGTCCGCGCAGCGAATTGCCGACGAACAGGGACTTGGCGGATTTCAGATCGTCCAAGCTGTAGATCGCTTCGCGGGCGCGGCCTTCATCCAGAAGCTGCGCGCGCAATACACCAGGCAGCAGGCCGCAGTCGAGCCGGGGCGTGGCCAGCACGCCGTCGCCGAGATCGGCAAAGACATTGGTGATCGTGCCTTCACAGATCTCGCCGCGCTCGTTGGCCATAAGCACCTCGTCGGCCTGGGTGATGAGGTGTTCGGCGCGGGCACGCGTGTAGAGCTGCCGCCGGCTGGTCTTGTGGCGCAGCAGCGTGTCGTGCGAATCGAGCCTCGTCCGCGCCAGCCGCAGCATCCAGACCTTGTCGGCGGCGAGCGGTTCATAAGGCTGCGCCGAGGCCGCCACCTCACCATCGTGCGACAGGACGAGCCGCGTGCGCATGGCAACGCCGGAAC
Organism: Mesorhizobium sp. M7A.F.Ca.CA.001.10.2.1; assembly: GCF_003998575.1. Classification (NCBI taxonomy): domain Bacteria; kingdom Pseudomonadati; phylum Pseudomonadota; class Alphaproteobacteria; order Hyphomicrobiales; family Phyllobacteriaceae; genus Mesorhizobium; species Mesorhizobium sp. M7A.F.Ca.CA.001.10.2.1. The sequence goes on from NZ_RZQY01000201.1 coordinate 3,878, forward strand.
CGCCGACCGCGCTGCTCAGTGCCTCGCCGACCTTGCCTGGAGCACAGCGGAAGCCGAGCTCCGCCGCCGAGCCATAGAGGCGCGCAAGATGGCGATCGAAGCGCAGGAAGCCCGGGCCGGGTTCCCAGCGCATGGTCTCGATCAACTGAAAGTCGGCGGTGTTCCCGTCGCGAAGCGCGCTTTCAGCAGACACTCCTGATACTCCTCCTGCGCCGTCGAATCGAAGACGACGCCGCCTCCGACATTGTAGACGGCCTCGCCGCCCGAAAAGAGCGAGATGGTGCGGATCGCCACGGAAAAGCGCATCGGGCCGCCGGGCGCGATCCAGCCTATGGCGCCGCAATAGGCATCGCGGGGCGTGCCTTCCAGGTCGCGCAGGATCTCCATGGCACGGATCTTAGGCGCGCCGGTGATCGAACCGCAAGGAAACAGCGCCGCGAAGATCTGGCGGATAGAGAGACCCGGCAGCAGTTTGGCCCTGACGTCGCTTACCATCTGATGCACGGTCGGGTAGGTCTCGATGCGGAACAGCGCCGGCACGTCCAGCGTGCCCACCTCGCTGATCAGCGAGATATCGTTGCGCAGGAGATCGACGATCATCCGGTTTTCGGCCTGGTTCTTCTCGTCATTGCGCAGGAAGATCTTCTGCCGCTCGTCTTCGGCCTTGGTGGCGCCGCGCGGCGCCGTGCCCTTCATCGGATGCGTCTCGATCATGCCCTCGGCGTCGATCTCGAAGAACAGTTCAGGCGAGCGCGACAGCACGATGGGTTCACCGAGCGCGATCAGCGCGCCATATTTCACCGGCTGACGTTCCGTCAATGCATCGAAGGCGGCCAGCGGCTCGCCTGACCATTGCGCATGCACGGGAAAGGTCAGATTGCCCTGGTAGCAATCACCTTGCCGGATGTGCTGGTGCAGCCGCGAAAAGCGTTTTTCATAATCCTCCGGCGACCACGTCGCACGGGCGTCGAAGATCGGGCCGTTGGTCGCCGTGGTGTCGCGCGGCGGCACCGCCTCTTCGACCGGGGCATCGAAAACCCCAAGGCACACGAGTGGGGCCCGGCGTTCATTCGGCAGCAGGGGAACGAGCTTGGGTTCGAGCAGGTAGCCCGCCTCATACGAGAAATAGCCGGCAAGCCATTTGCCTGCATCATGCGCGGCTTGTGCTGCTTCCAGAGCCGGTTCGAAATCCCCTGCTTCGTGCGCCACGATGATATCGGCCGGCCGGTCGAAAACGAGCTGGCGCGCGCTTTTGTCATTGCGAAAAATTGCGGCGGGCAGGGACATGGGACTCGTGCTGCGGTCTATGAAGCCATCAACCGCTCTATATGGGGTGCCGCTCGCGCGCAATCGAGGGAACGGCACGCTGCCTCTCAAAGCCGACCTCAGGGCCAACCCAGGGCCCAAGAGCAAACGGCGGCGCCGATATGGCGCCGCCGTTTGTAGTCTCGGTTCTTGCCGGCGATCAGCTGTTGCTGAGGGTTCCGGCTGTTGGAAACTGCTTGGCGAATTCCTTCTCGTTGCCGGCGGCGAGCAGCTTGGCTTGCTCGATCCAGCGTTCGCGCGCGATGCGGCCGTCGAAATTCATGACGTCCTCGATCCGTTTGACATCGGCGGCGGTCCAGGACGCGATCTGGGCGAAGCTGGTGACGCCTTGCGCCTTGAGCAGCTTCTCGTTGACCGGACCGATACCGATCAGCCGGCGCAGATTGTCGGGCTTTCCGGATGCTGGGCCGGCTGCTGGCTTGGCTGTTGCAGACTTGGTTGTTGCAGGTTTGCTCGTTGCGGATTTGGCTGTTGCAGGTTTGCTCGTTGCGGATTTGGCTGGAGCCGAGGTTTTGGTGGCGGCGGGTTTCGCTGCCGGCTTGGCAGGGACCGCCTTGCCAGGGACCGCTTTCGCAGCGGCCGGTTTGGCCGGCGCTGGCTTTGTGGCGGCGGATTTGGCTGTCGCGGGGGTCGACATCAGGGCCGCCGGCGCCTGGCTTGCCGGCTTTGCCGCGCTGCTTCCGGCGGCAGGTGCGGCCGACGCTTCACGCAGCCGGCGCTCGAGGTCGGCGCGGGTCTTGCCGCATGCATCGAGTTCGCCGGTCAGGCGGTCGCCGTCGGTGCGCAGCCTGTCGCGTTCGCTGCGTGTACGGTCGAGGTCGCCGCGCAAGCTGTCGAGTTCACCGCGCAGGCGCCCCCAAAGGAACCAGCCGACCAACACGCCTATCAGGAACGCCAGGACCACGTAGAAAAAAGTGCCCATTGTCTCTCTCCAGTCAGATCCGTCTGCCGTGGGTCATGACCTTCGGCGAAGGACTACTCTTGGTGGTTCCGCGGTAAGCAGAACAGCCGGCTTCGGTTCGAGCTGCGGCGATCGGCTTTGCTTGCCCATGGCCAACGGCCGTTGTCGCGTTCGCCTGAGCGACACGGCCGGCTGAGATTTCTCCTCGCCGATCCGCATGCGCTCCGGCTGAGCTTGGAGCGAAGGCTATCATAGAGCTTGTGGAAAGCTATCGGAAAACTTCGGTGGAGAGTACTTCAAGAACAGATATTTAGGGTGATAGTAGATCTGTCCCAACATGCATTCCGGCTAAACTGTTAGAGCGATGCCTGAGGGACGCGTTTCAAGCGTCGAGCGCTTCCAGCTCGTCGATCAGGCCGCTGATGACGCCAAGTCCGATCTGCCAGAAGGCGGGATCGGTGGCGTCGAGCCCGAAGGGCGCCAGAAGCTCGGAATGATGTTTGGTGCCGCCGGCGCGCAGCATTTCGAAATACTTGTCCTGAAAGCCGCGCTCGGCGTTCTGGTAGACCGCGTAGAGCGAGTTCACCAGGCAGTCGCCGAAAGCATAGGCATAGACATAGAAGGGTGAATGGATGAAGTGCGGGATGTAGGTCCAGAACACCTCGTAGCCTTCGCGCAGCTTGATAGCGGGACCCAGACTTTCGGCCTGCACTTCGAGCCAGAACTGACCGAGCCTGTCGGAGGTCAGTTCGCCGTTCTTGCGTTCGGCATGCACCTTGCGCTCGAATTCATAGAAGGCAATCTGGCGCACGACCGTGTTGATCATGTCCTCGACCTTCTGGGCGAGCATGGCCTTGCGCTCGCGCCGGTCGGTGGTCTGGTCGAGCAGCGAGCGGAAGGTCAGCATCTCGCCGAAGACCGATGCCGTCTCGGCCAGCGTCAGCGGCGTCGAGGCCATCAGTGCGCCCTGGCCGCCGGCCAGCACCTGATGCACCCCATGGCCAAGCTCGTGCGCCAGCGTCATCACATCGCGCGGCTTGCCCATGTAGTTGAGCAGGACATAGGGATGCGCCGACGGCACGGTCGGATGCGCGAAGGCGCCAGGCGACTTGCCGGGCCGGGCCGGCGCGTCGATCCAGTTGCGGTCGAAGAAGGTTCGCGCGATCTCGGCCATGTCGGGCGAAAAGCGCTGATAGGCGGACAGCACGGTGTTCCTGGCCTCCTCCCAGCCGATGATCGCCTGGGGCGTATCCGGCAACGGCGCGTTGCGGTCCCAGTGGTTCATCACCTCCATGCCGAGCCAGCGTGCCTTCATCGCGTAATAGCGGTGCGACAGGCGCGGATAGGCATCGCGAACGGCGGAAGCCAGGGCGTCCACCACGCTGCGCTCGACGCGGTTGGCGAGATGGCGTGAATCGGCGATGTCCTCGAAGCCGCGCCAGCGGTCGGATATCTCCTTGTCCTTGGCCAGCGTGTTGGTGATCAGCGTGAAGGTGCGCAAATTTTTGCGGAAGGTCGTGGCCAGCGCCTCGGACGCCCGGCGGCGCACCTCGCCGTCGGCGTCCTGCAAACGGTTCAGCGCCGGCTCCAGCGTCAGTTCCTCGCCGTCGATGTCGAAGCGAAGGTCGGTCATCGTCTCGTCGAACAGGCGGTTCCAGGCGCCGCGCCCGGTGATCGACTTTTCGTGGAAGAGTTGCTCGACGCGGTCCTCAAGCTGGTAGGGCTTGTCCTTGCGCAGATCGAGCACCCACGGCCGGTAGTGACCGAAGGCGGGATCGCCGGCGAGCGCGCCTTCGATCGACGCATCGTCGATCAGGTTGAGTTCGAGCGCGAAGAACAGAAGGTGCGCGCTGGCGTCGGTCATCTTCTCCTGGACGTCACCATAGAGCTTGGCGCGCTGGGGATCAGCGGTGTTTCCGGCATAAACCAGACCCGCATAGGAGACGATGCGGCCGATCAGTTCCTCCAGCGCTTCGTAGGCGACGAGCGCCTCGCCCAGCCTGCCGGCGCTGCCGCGCTCGGCCTCGGCGGCCAGCGTGCCCTTCCAGCGGCTTTCGAAGCTGACCGCGTCAGTGGCGGCCTTGGCGATGTCGCGCTTCAGTTCTGGCGCGTCCATGCCGGCATAGAGGTCGGCAAGGTTCCATTCCGGCAGGTCGCCCAGCTCGGCCGCGCCCTGACCGGACGCCGGCGCCGCCAGCCGCCGTGCGGAACCCATGTGCCCAGAATCCTTATGCATTGCCGACACCTTCCGTGGCCAAGGTTCAAGGAGAAACGAGAAGCCGGTCAAATCCTAAGGAATTCATTCACCGGGTTTTTTGAAACCTTATTTAGAACCCTGTGCCAAGATGGTCCACAGGGCAGGATTCCTCGGGCGGGCATAGTCGTATTAGTCATGACAGGTTCCATACTCATAGTCGATGACGATCCGGTGCAACGCCGGCTGCTCGAAGCGGCGGTGACGCGGTTCGGCTACAGCGCAATCGTCGTCGACGGCGGCGCGGCCGCCTTCGATATCCTCGATGGACCCGGCGCCCGCGAGGTGTCGGTGGTCATCCTCGATCTGGTCATGCCCGGTCTCGATGGTATCGGCGTGCTGAAGGCGATGCGCGAGCGCGACATCAACGTGCCGGCCATCGTGCAGACCGCGCAGGGCGGCATCGAGACCGTGGTTTCGGCGATGCGTCATGGCGCCTTCGATTTCGTCGTCAAGCCGGCGTCTCCCGACAGGCTGCAGGCGTCGATCGGCAATGCGCTCAAGGTCGAGGCCGTCGAGGGCGAGGTCAAGCGCACGTCGCGCCGGCGCGGCGGCCTCCTGACCTTCAAGGACATGATTACGCACAGCCCGGCCATGGACAGGGTGATCCGTCTTGGCCAGAAAGCGGCGGCATCCAACATCCCGATCCTGATCGAGGGCGAGTCCGGCGTCGGCAAGGAACTGGTGGCGCGCGCCATCCAGGGCAGTGGCGACCGCCGCTCGAAACCCTTCGTCACCGTCAATTGCGGCGCCATCCCCGACAATCTGGTCGAATCGATCC
>NZ_RZQY01000202.1:0-9120 GCF_003998575.1 Mesorhizobium sp. M7A.F.Ca.CA.001.10.2.1
GGGTCCCGCCGCTCAGGCGGACTGTTTCGCGCCGTGGAGCGCGGAGACCAAATTTTTCAAATATCCCAAGAAGGAAGGGCCGTTCCGCATCGCCTTCGCCAATGGCTATATCGCCAACACCTGGCGTATCCAGATGGTGCAGACAGCCAAGGCCTACGCCGCACAACCTGAAGTCAAAGCCAAGATCAAGGAATTCAAGGTCGTCTCGACGGGCGAGGACGTGCCGGCGCAGATCTCGGCGATCAACAATTTCATCGATTCCGGCTATGACGCCATCGTCACCGACGCCCAGAACCCGACAGCCTTCGGTCCGGTCATCAAGCGCGCCAAGGAAGCCGGCATCGTTCTGGTCGCCTTCGACAACATCCTTGACACCAAGGATGCCATCAACGTCAATGTCGATCAGAAAGGCCTTGGCGAATTGTGGGCCAAGTGGCTGGTCGCCAAGATACCGAATGGCGGCAAGATCCTGGAAGTGCGCGGCGTCGCCGGCACCTCCGTCGACACCGACCGCCACAACGGCATCCACGAGGTCTTCGCTGCGTCCGGCAAGAAGTGGGACGTCACCGAAGTCGCCGGCAAGTGGGATGACGGCGTGGCACAGAAAGTGACCGCCGATGCGATCGCCACCAACGGTCCGTTCGACGGCATCACCGGCCAGGGCGGCGATACCGGCATCGTGCAGGCGATGATCGACGCCAAGCATCCGTTCGTGCCGTTTGGCGGCGAGACCGAGAACGGCTTCCGCAAGTTCTGCGCCGCGCATTCGGCCGACGGGCTGAAGTGCTCGTCCGCCGGCTCGGGTCCGGCTCAGGTCGCCGTCGCCATCAAGACCGCGATCGCCGCACTCGAAGGCGAGGTGGTACCACAAGAGGTGAAGCTGCCGCTGGCGATCGCCGAAGACCCGAACTTGAAGGAAGGCACGGATTACTTCCCCAAGGAATCCGACAATTTCTTCGTCGGCAATTCCTTCCCGACCTGCGGCATCAATTTCAGCGCCCAGGAAATCATGGGTCAGACCAAGGAAAACCAGTAAATCATCGCTGGCTGTCACCCGGCGCCGCGGCTTGAGCCGCGGCGCTTGTCTCAATTCCACAATCGCCCTGGGAGGGCCGATGGACGGTGCGGCTCCGCTCTTTCGTATGGAAGGCATATCCAAGCGCTATGGCGGTGTACGCGCGCTGGAGAAGGCCGAGCTTGTCGTCGAAGCCGGCAGCATCCACGCCATTCTCGGTGAAAACGGCGCCGGCAAGTCGACGCTGATCAAGGTCATGGCAGGTGTCGTGGCGCCCGATGAGGGCCGCATGACGCTGGACGGGCGCGAGGCGACCTTCGCTTCTCCGGGGGCCGCCAACAAGGCCGGCATCGTCTGCATCTTCCAGGAACTGTCGCTGGTCCCCGAGCTCAGCGTTGCCGACAACATCGTCATTTCCGACCCGCCCAAACGCTTCGGCATGATCGACCGCAAGGCGCAGCGCCGCATCGCCGAAGAAGCACTTGCTCGTGCCGGCGCCGCCGACATCCACCCGCTGGCGCTGGTCAAGGACCTACCGCTGTCGCGCCGGCAGATGGTCGAGATCGCCAAGGCATTGGCACGCAAGCCGCGCATCCTCATCCTCGACGAAGCGACCTCGGCGCTGACGGCAGCGGATGTCTCGAAGATCTTCGCAGTGCTCAAGCGGCTGCGCTCGGAAGGGCTGGCGCTGCTTTACATCTCGCACCGCATGAACGAGATCGCCGAACTGGCGGATCAGTGCACGGTGTTCCGCAACGGCCGCAATGTCGCCAGCTATCCAGCCGGCTCGAAGAGCGACAATGAGGTGGTCGAACTGATGATCGGCCGCGAATACAGCCATATCTTTCCGCCCAAGCCGGCGGCCGTGCCTGCCGCCGCGGCCCCCAGGCTCGAGGCCCGCAAGCTCTCATGGGCCGACCGGCTGCACGACATCTCGCTGACCGTCAGGGCAGGTGAGGTGGTCGGCCTTGGCGGCCTCGACGGCCAGGGCCAGCGCGAATTGCTGCTCGCCTTCTTCGGCGTGCTGCGGGGCCTCAGCGGCCAGATCCTGATCGACGGCAAGTCGGTCTCGATCACCAGCCCATCCGTTGCGCGCGACGACGGCATCGGCATGGCGCTGATTCCCGAGGACCGCAAGACCGAAGGGCTGATGCTGCCGATGACGGTGCGCGAGAACCTGTCCTTCGCGGCGCTCGACCGGCTGTCGAAAGCCGGCATCATCGACCGTGCCGCCGAGCAGCGGCTGATCGACGACATGGTAGGCCTCTTGGCGATCAAGACGGCGGGCCTCGACATTCCGGTCGGCGCGCTTTCGGGCGGCAACCAGCAGAAAGTGGTCATCGCCAAATGGCTGATGCGCCAGCCACGCATCATCCTGCTCAACGATCCGACGCGCGGCATCGACGTCGGCACCAAGCAGGAGCTGTACCAGCTGATGCGCAAACTGGCCGACGCGGGTGCTGCGATCCTGTTCTACTCGACCGACTATGATGAACTGATCGGCTGCTGCGATCGCGTGCTGGTGCTCTATGACGGGGCGGTCAAGCGCGAGCTGGTCGGTGCCGAGATCACCGAGCGGGCGCTGATATCAAGCGCGCTCAATATCCATGGCGAGGACAGCCCGGTGGGCCTGGGAGCAAGCGCGTGAAAGATTGGCGCTACTGGCTGGCCGAGCAGCGCGGAACTCTGCTGGCGCTCGGCATCTTCATCGTCATGTTCGTCATCTACACCTCGAACCATCCGGCGGGCTTCACCGCCAATGTCGTGCAGACGGCGTCGAACAAGGGCGTGCTGCTCGCCTTTGTCGCCATGGCGCAGACGCTGGTGGTGATCACCGCCGGCATCGACTTGTCCGTCGGTATGATCTTCCTGCTCACCAACTGCCTCGCCTCCTGGCTGGTGGTTGGCACGCCGATGCAGACGACGCTCGGTGTCATCGCCGTGCTGGCGGTGGGGCTGTTGTGCGGCGCGATCAACGGCGCCATCGTCATCTATGGCCGGCTGCAGCCGATTGTCGCCACCATTGCCACTGGCGCCGTCTATTACGGCATCGGCCTTTTGCTGCGGCCATTCCCTGGCGGCTCGGTCAATGAGGATCTGGCCGATGCGCTGACCGGCCGTGTGTTCGGCGTGGTGCCGGCGAGCCTGGTCGTCCTGCTGGCCATCGTGCTGGTGATCTGGGTGCCGTTCAGCCGCTCGGTGCTCGGCCGCGCGGCCTACGCGGCCGGCTCGTCGGAGACGGCGGCCTACATGTCCGGCGTGCCGATCCGGCGCGGCAAGTTCGCTGCCTACACGCTGGCCGGCCTGCTGGCGGCGATCGGCGGACTGTTCCTGACTTTCTTCACCTATACGGGCGAGGCGGCCTATGCCAGCGGCAACTCCTACACGCTGTTTTCGATCGCAGCCGTGGTGCTCGGCGGCGTCTCGCTGTTCGGCGGCAAGGGCAGCGCCATCGGCGCCATCTTCGGCGCGCTGGCCTTCCGCACCATCGGCGACCTGTTGTTCGTCTTCGATTTCGATCCGCTCTGGCAGCCGCTGTTCCAGGGCGTTATCCTGCTGGTCGCCGTCAGCCTCGGCGCCTTCGCCCTGTTTCGGGTCCGCAACCGGCTGGAGTGGTTCCTGTGAGCGAAACGACACTTGGCGGCATTGCCGGCCGCATGCCCAGATTCATCCGCCGCGCCGATCCGGCGGTGCTGACGGCCTTTGCCTGCATCGTTCTCTTGCTGTTCCTGGGCAGCCTCTATTCCAGAAGCTTCCTGTCGCCTGAATATCTTCTGCAGCAGCTCAAGGTGGCTTCGTTCCTCGGTGTCATCGCAACCGGCATGATGCTGGTCATCCTGCTCGGTCAGATCGACCTGTCGGTGCCATGGGCGGTGGCGGCGGGCGCCATGATGGCCTGCGCTGCGGCGGCGTACGGCCCGGTCGGCGTGGCGCTGGCCATTCCGTTCGGTATTTTCTGCGGCATGCTGATCGGCGTCGTCAACGGCATCGGCGTCGCCTATCTGCGCATCCCCTCGATGATCATCACATTGGCCACCAACGCTGTCGCGCAAGGGCTGATGGTGGTCTACACAGGCGGCTTCTCGCCGCAGGATTCGGCAACGGGCGCGATGCGCTACCTGGCGACCGGCTTCGCCATTCCGGGCGTGCCCAACGCGGTTATCATCTGGGCGCTGATCGGAGCCGCGATGGTGTTCGTGCTGACCCGTACCAGCTTCGGCCGCACCGTCTACGGCATCGGCAACCGCGAACGCGCGGCCTATCTCTCCGGCATCGATACGCGGCGCGTGGTGATGATCGCCTTCGCCGTCTCCGGCGGGCTCTCGGCTTTCGGCGGCGCGCTTCTGGCTGGCTATGCCTCCAAGGCGGCGCAGTCGATGGGCGACGCTTATCTGCTGCCGTCGATCGCCGCGGTGGTGCTTGGCGGCACCTCGATCCTGGGCGGACGCGGCTCTTATCTCGGCACTGTCGCCGGTGTCATCCTCATCACGCTGCTGCAGTCCATTCTGTCGGTCATGCAGATGCCGGAGGCGGGGCGGCAGATCATCTACGGCGTCGTCATTGTCGCCATGCTGTTGCTCTACGGCCGCGCGCCGGCAAGCCGCTGACCGTGGACGAAAAGGCAACACAGGCGCCAGCGGGCGCTCCCGGCTCGGTGCCTCCGGCCATCGTGGTGATGGGCGTCGCCGGCTGCGGCAAGTCGGCCGTCGGTATTGCGCTGGCGGCCGCTCTGGGCGTTGCCTTTATCGAGGGCGACAAGCTGCATCCGCCGGAAAACGTCGCACGCATGGCAAGCGGCGAACCGCTTACCGATCAACTGCGCGAAGGCTGGCTCAACGCGATCGGCGAGCGCATCGCGGAGTCGGTGGGCAGCGGACAGGGCGTGATTGCCGCCTGCTCGGCACTGAAGCGCAGCTACCGCGACCGGCTGAGCAGCTTCTGCCCGGAAATCGTCTTCCTCTATCTGGAGATCGACCCTGCCACGGCCAGGCAGCGTGTCGGCAGCCGCAAAGGCCATTTCATGCCGGCAAGCCTGGTCGACAGCCAGTTCGCCATCCTCGAGCCGCCGGTTGCGGAAGAGCGCGCCTTGACACTCGATGCCACACGTCCGGTCGGTGAGCTCGTCGCCGGCGCGGTCCGCCTGATACGCCGGTCATGAGCCTTCATCCATTCCGATGCCGGTGCTGTCCGGCGCCTCGGTCAGCCGCTGCCGGCGGGACCACGTCAGCATCTGCTCGGGGTAGAGCCTCAGCGCTTCCAGCAGGCGGTCGCGCTTGAGCAGGATGTAGTGCGCCTGCACAGCCATGTTCTTGGCGCCATCCCTGGCGGTGTCCTTCGCCGGGGTTACAGATGCCTCCGGCGTCAACTCGGGGCTGAGCACGGCGCGGTACTCGATGAAGGGAACCACTTCGAAGGTCGACATGGCAAACAGGGCGGTTCTGCCCCTGGCGGCAAAATTCGCCGGCGCCGAGGCGAGGTGCGTCCAGCCGCTTTCGCCCATGGCTGCCTCGGTGAAAGTCGTGCCGGCATGGACGGTGTTGGTCATCGTCACCACGCCATTCTGCTTCAGGATCTTCTTGATGCGGATGGTGACTTGGTAGGCATCGTCGCGATCAAAGGCGACCCGGCTTTTCAGGAACCGGTTTTCGACATTGACCAGCGGCGGGTTGAGGAAACGCAGGCCGAACGCGCTTTCGGAAATACCGTGGGTGTTGACGCTCACCTGATGCGCCTCGACACCGGCCTCGTATAGCGCGCGCTTGCCGATGATGGTCTGGGCGGTGAATTGATCGCACCAGAGGATGGCGCCGTGGCCGCGCTGCAAGGCCGACCGCAGCCCCTCCAGCCCCTCCAGCCGGATCGTCGGCGACCAGCGGCCAGCCACCAGATGTGCGGCAAGCTGCAGGCGGCGCCGATGGCGCGCCGCCAGCAATCCCTCGAACAGCTTGCGTGTATCGATGCCATCGCCAAGCACCGCGCGTGTCGCGGCCGCGTAGGCCGGGAATTCCTTGCGCATATGGCGCTTGAGGCGAAACCTCGATATGCGGCCGCAGATCGGCGCCCACCAGCGCACCGGCAGCGCCGCTGCCACCACGAGATAGAAGACGGACAGCAGGCCTTCCCGAAGGTCCTTGTTGGAAAAGCGGCGAAGCCGGCCGGGGTGAACCAGCTTGCGGCTGAAGAAGCGGACGTCCTCCGCCCGTTCCGGGACGAAGACGTCGGCGATGATTTCAGTGCGGAAACTGGCTGCCGATGGCAGCTTGCGGGCGGCCTTGCGGGATTTTGCGAACCACCACAGCCTCATCGGTCCAGCCCGTTCTTCGACCCCCGCTTTACTGCGTCGGCTTGGGACGTGCAAGGTCATGTCCGCGCTCAAGACTTCTGCAAATTTCGCTTGCCCTCTACCTGGGGGACAGGCGCGTGCAACGCGAGCTGGCGCCCGCGACGCCGGACCGCTGATCGCTGACCGGCAGTCGCTATTCCATATACGGCGTCAGCACATCTTCGATCCATTTCATGAATGCGCGGACTCGGCGCGACAGATTGCTCCGATGTGCGACGACGAGGGATACGGCGAGCGCCCGTCGACGAAAATCGGGTATGATCTCGATAAGCGCTCCACTCTCCAAGTATTGGCCAATGCCCAAAAGTGGCGCCTGAATCACACCAAGGCCGGCGAGGGCGGCGGCTTCGTAGGTCTGCGCGCTGTTGACGTGCAGCGCACCTGGCAACTGAAGCGTCGCGTAGCTGTCGCCGTCCGGATATTCCCATCCATAGGGTCTCGCGCCTAGCACCGTCGAAAAGTGAATTGTCCTATGTTCCTGACGCTGGAGATCTTCCAGCGACCGAGGGACGCCATGGCGCGCCAGATAGGCGGGGCTGGCAGCGTTGGCCATGCGCAACAGGCCCAACGGGCGGGCAATCAGCGTCTCGTCGCGAATGGGTCCAAGCCGCAATACACAATCGAACCCCTCTTGAACCAGATCGACTTGCCGATCCGTACTCGACACCTCCAGCTCCAATTGGGGGTGCGCCGCCATGAAATCCGGCAAGGCCGGCACGATCGTTGTGCGCGCCACTTCGGTCGGAAGGTCGACTCTCAAACGCCCGCGAAGTGCCACGCGATCGCCTGCGAACATCGAGTGCAGATCATCGACTTCAGCGAGCAGATCGCGGGCACGGGCATGAAATGCGCGTCCGTCTTCCGTCAACCGCACGCTGCGCGTCGTCCGGTGCAGGAGCCTGACACCGAGATCTTCTTCCAGCTTCCGGACCGCCGTTGAGGCTCTCCCCTTTTGGATGCCCAGGCTGTCGGCTGCGCGGGTGAAGCTCCCCATTTCCGCTACCGTTATGAAAATGAGGATGGGTTCGAGATTTTGCATTTTCGTTTCCCGGTATTGTTTTCCAAAAAGAGAACAGTCGGTTCATTTCCTCGGTGTTTATCACACCTGAGAGGCACAGTAAGCTTCGAATATGGGATCTCCCCATCGGAGAATGACAAGTGTCCGAAACTGTGAACCCGCATCAGACACCTGAAACTATGACCTTGCATCGCGCCCTGTGGGCCGGCCGGATAATGAGCGCGTTTGTCGTTATCGCTTTGATGACAGACGGCACTGTTCAGCTTTTCGCGCCGGCACGGGTCGCGAGCATGTTGCAGGAAACCGGGTTCGCGATGGATCTGACGCGCGTCGTGGGTCCGATCATCCTCGCCTGCGCCATCCTCTACGCCATCCCGGTCACCGCCGTCCTCGGCGCGATCCTGGTGACGGGCTTTTTGGGAGGTGCCATCTGCGCCCATCTCCGCATCGGTGAGTTGGGATCGCCGCCGGAAATCATTTCCCTGCTTCTGGGCGCGATGACCTGGGGCGGCCTCTATCTGCGCGATCCCCGTATCCGGGCCATTCTGCCGCTCATCCATTGAACCAACAGGGGCAGTTCTGTCCCTCAACATCAGGAGAAAACACATGTTCTTAGTAATGGGAATCACGGGAAACGTGGGCGGCGCGACGGCAAGGCATTTGCTAGCGCAAGGCAAAAAGGTGCGCGCGCTGGTCCGCGACCGCGAGAAAGCGTTGAGCTGGGCGAACCGGGGCGTGGAGCTGGTTGACGGCGATTGGAATGATTCGGCAGCCATCGAGCGGGCGCTCGAAGGCGTCGAAGGCGCGTTCGTCATGCTGCCTCCTGTCTGGGCGCCTTCGCCCGATTACAAGGAAGCAAAGGCCGTGATTGCAAGCTATGTCGAGGCGCTCACCAAGGCAGCGCCGCCGCGAGTGGTTGCGCTTTCGTCGATGGGCGCGAACAGAACCAGCGGGCACGGGGTGATCGCGGCCTTGTCCCTTCTGGAGCAAGGTTTTCGCGACCTGACATCGCCAGTTGCTTTTGTGCGCGCAGGCGGATTCTTCGAGAATTTTCTTTTCGGGTTGCAGGTCGCGCAGGGCGGAACGCTGCCGGCTTTCTACAATCCGACAAACCGGAAATCGACCATGGTCGCGACGAACGACATTGGCGCGGAATTCGCAACGCTTCTGACCGGGCCAACGTGGTCAGGGCAGCGCATCGTCGAGCTTGGTTCGATGGTCAGCGCGGATGAAGTCGCGGAGCAGTTGGGTGAAGTCCTGAACCTCGACGTGAAAGCCTTTGCAATCCCGCGTGCAGGGTGGGCGGAAGCGCTCGAACAATTCGGCATCCCGAGGGGCCACAGCGGACCTGCCGAAGAAATGTACGAGGCCGTGAATGCAGGATGGATGGACCTCGGTGTGGCGGGTACGGAGCATGTAGCGGGTACGACGTCCGCACGCGCTGTATTCGAGGCTGCGTCAAATGTGAACGGGTAGGCCAAACTGTATGGGGTTCTCCTGTGATTTCGGGTGTTTGCAACCCGGGATTTGGAGAACTCCCTCCTTCATCTGTCTGAGCGCGGTCAGCTTGCAGTGGGTGGTTATATCTGCGACGTCAGCTCAACCGGAAAATCGTCATTGTCGGCGTCGCGCATGGCGGCAAGGCTGCGATTGTCCAGCACTTCGGCGATCGCCTGCCGCACCTCCAGCATCATGTGGCGGACCTGGCAGGTCGCCTCGTCGCAATCCTCGCAGCGCTGATAC
>NZ_RZQY01000203.1:0-9093 GCF_003998575.1 Mesorhizobium sp. M7A.F.Ca.CA.001.10.2.1
TATGTAAGCGTCGCGAATTGACTTCAGGGAAGTGGACTTGGCTATCTACAGGGAAAAAGACGTTTTCGAGCGGCGCAATGCCGCAAACGAGGCAAAGAAGGCGCTCCTCGAGCGCTTCAAGGCAAAGCCGGCGGCGGATGATCCCGCTGTGCTGGCGCGGCAGGCTGAACGCAAGGCGATCCTCGCGGCCCGCGAAATCCGCGAAGCTGAAAAGGCTCGGCTGAAGCAGGAGAAGCTGGCACGCGAAGCGGTCGAGAAGGCCGAGCGCGAGGCAGCAGCCGAAGCGGCACGTATCGCCGCCGAGGAAGCTGCACAGGCTGAGGCCAAGATTCGGGAATCCGAAGAGAACGAGCGCATCGCCCGTTTTCTGGCCGACGAAGCCGAACGCAAGGCCAAGCGTGACGCGCGTTATGCGGCACGCAAGCAGCGCACCGGCAGGACGCCGCCGGGCTTCTCCGCCCGCTAGCCTCAGGATTACCGAAGCAGCCAGCTTCGACAATCAGGGTCGCCTCACAGCGGCCCTGAAGGTGTTTGTCCCATGTCGCCCAAATATTGGTCCCGGTTCTGGGAGGATGACATGCGCAAACCAAAAGACCGTCAGGCGGCGAACTTCAGCCCCATGATGCCGCAGACGATGAGCGCGATGCAGGCCAGCCTGATCGCGGTGGCTGGTTCGCCGAGCAGCCAGATGCCGAGCAGTGCCGTACCGACGGTGCCGATGCCGGTCCACACCGCATAGGCGGTGCCAACGGGCAGCGCCTTCAGCGCCAGGCCGAGCAGAGTGAGGCTGACGACCATAGAGGCAACGGTCAGCACGGTCGGCACCAGTTTCGAGAAGCCATCTGTGTATTTGAGGCCGATTGCCCAGCCGATCTCGAACAGGCCGGCGAAAAAGAGAAGAATCCACGACATCGACAACGCTCCATCAGAGCATCGGACCGAAAGGTGATTTCGGCGTCCGACGATCAGTCAAACAATGGCGGGTCGTCCCGTCCGGATTTTGGGGAAGCGCGAGGTCGTCCCCGCCATGCCAATATAGGAATTTCGAGCGCTCGATCAACAGCGGCCGGCAACAGTGTCGCCGGCCGTAACCCTTATTGCGAAGTGGATCGCCGGACCTACTTGTCCTTGAGCTTCATCGCCTTGACCGGCGGCGCCTTCAGCGCGGGAGCCGGAGCGGGCTTCTTGGCGTCCTTCTTCGGCTTGCGGGCTTCCTTGCCTGCCTTCATCGCACCTTTAGCCATGATTCGTACCTCCTGATGTGGGACGCCAAGTGAAACAAGAGAACCGCCCGACCGCAAGGGGTTAGCGACCGTTGCCGGCGTCGCCGGATCGCTTTCAACCGGTTTCTAATTTGCTCGTAAACCATGACGGTCCGTGCGATGGTCATTTTCGCACTGCAGCATCGACCCGAGCTTCGCCGGGTGATCGTCAGGCAGGCCGTCAGGACGACAATGCGAATCCACATCGGCTGCGAGATGAGCTTCGACTTTCCGCAGGAAACGCCGCTCATCGCGATGCTGAATGTGCATTATTCGCGTGCCTCCGATCTCGAGCGGCCGGATTTCCTGATTTCCAACCCGCCGGTGCCGATCGAAAGCTATCGCGACAGTTTCGGCAATTGGTGCAACCGGTTCGTCGCGCCGCCCGGGCGTTTCACCTTCGGCACCGACGCGGTGATCCGCGATCCCGGCACTTTCGAGATGGGCGATCTGATGGCCTGGCAGCACGAGGTTCGCGACCTGCCGGCGGACACGCTGCTGTTCCTGCTGCCCAGCCGTTTTTGCGAAAGCGACCTTCTGGCTGATGAAGCGTGGCGGCTGTTCGGCAACACGCCGCTGGGCATTCCGCGCGTGCAGGCGGTCTGCGACTTCGTCCACAACCACATCGTCTTCAACTACGGCAATGCTCGGCCGACACGCACCGCCGCGGAAGCGTATCGCGAACAGAGCGGCGTGTGCCGAGACTACGCGCATCTCGCCGTCACCTTCTGCCGGGCGCTCAACATCCCAACGCGCTACTGCACCGGCTACATCAGCGACATCGGTATGCCGAAACCATGGGCGAGCATGGATTTCTGCGCCTGGATGGAAGTCTATCTCGGCGGCCGCTGGCATGTCTTCGACCCGCGCAACAATGCACCGCGCATCGGCCGCATCCTGATCGCCTCCGGCCGCGACGCCGCCGACGTGCCGCTGACCCATATATTCGGCCCGGGAACGCTTGCCGGCTTCAAGGTGTGGACCAGCGAGATCGTCGAGTAGTCGCCGTTTTCCATAGGCCGATCTCTCATGACCGCTGGCTTGGACGACCCGACATTCGCGCGGTGTGATGCCTGTGGAGCTTTAGCGGCCTGGCCGCTAGACTGCGCCTTGAATGGGAACAAATGCCATGGCCGGGCACGGCGGCTCAAAAAAGGTGATCTACGCGGCGCTCGCCGGCAATTTCGCCATCGCGCTGACCAAGTTCGCCGCCGCCGCCTTCACCGGCAGTTCGGCGATGCTGTCGGAGGGCGTGCATTCGCTGGTCGATACCGGCAATGGCGGCCTGCTGCTCTACGGCATGCACCGCGCCGCCCGCCCGGCCGACCGGACTCATCCGCTCGGTCACGGCCGCGAACTCTACTTCTGGAGCTTCATCGTCGCGCTCCTCGTCTTCGCGCTGGGCGCCGGCGTGTCGTTCTACGAAGGCGTGATCCATATGATGGCGCCGGAGCCGGTCGCCAACGCCGAGGTGACCTACATCGTGCTTGGCCTTTCCTTCCTGTTCGAAGGCAGTTCGTGGTGGGTGGCGCTGAAGGAGTTCCGCCAGCAGAAGGGCAAGCAGGGCTGGCTGCGGGCGGTGCAGTCGAGCAAGGATCCGAGCGTCTACACCGTACTGTTCGAGGACAGTGCAGCACTTCTCGGCCTGATCGTCGCGTTCGTCGGCATCCTGGCGGCGGAAGTTCTGGAGATGCCGGAACTCGACGGCGCCGCCTCTATCGGCATTGGGCTGATCCTGGGGGCGACAGCGATCTTCCTGGCCCGCGAAAGCAAGGGCCTGCTGATCGGTGAGCCGGCATCGCCCGAAGTGCAAATGAAGGTGCTGGCGATCGCCCAGCAGGATCCGGCGGTGCAGCGGGCGAACGGCGTCCTGACCGTCCATATGGGGCCGGCAGAGATCGTCGCCGGCCTGAGCATCGAGTTCGAGGACCATTTGACGGCGCCCGAGATCGAAGCTTGCGTCGAGCGCCTGGAGGCGCAGCTGAAGAAGGAAATGCCGGAGATCACGCGGCTGTTCGTCAAGCCACAGACGACAGGCACCTGGGAGAAGCGGCGCAAGCTGATCGACACCGCATCCGATCCGGCTCTGGACTAGCGCCGCGCCATTGCCTGGCTGCCTTGACCCGCTAGATTACCGGGATTCAGGAGGAACAAAGATGAAGATCGACGGCGGCTGCCACTGCGGCGCGATAACCTATGAGGCGGAGGTAGACCCGGAAAAGACCACGATCTGCCACTGCACGGATTGCCAGCAACTGACCGGCACGGCTTTTCGCCTGACGGTTCCGGCGCCGGAAAGCAACTACCGCATCACCAAGGGCACGCCGAAAATCTACATCAAGATCGTGGCGAGCGGCGCCAAGCGCACCCAGGCCTTTTGCGCTGACTGCGGCTCGCATCTTTACGCCACGTCTGTCGGCGATGGCCCCAAGGTCTATGGGATTCGCGTGGGGACCGCGCGGCAGCGCCAGGATTTGATTCCAACACAGCAGAAATGGCACCGCTCGGCGCTGCACTGGCTGCCTGAATTTCAGGGCATGACCACGTTGGAGGAGCAGTAGCGCCGGTCCGGCACCGCGCCTCAATCGTCGCCTTCAACGACCCTCAGCCTGAGCTGCCCGGTTTTCGAATCGGCAACGCGCGCGCCAGTATCGACCTTCGCGGCGGGAGCCCGTGACGCTGCGTCCGCGGCGGCATCGCCGTCGGGCTGCGCGCCGAATTCCAGTGCCTCGATCTTCTGGCCGCGCTTGGTGACCTTCGACGTCGAAACCAGGATGTCGTCGATGTCCTTGGCCGACTGACCGAAATGCACCTGCAGCTTGCGCACCCGCTCGTCGACGCGCGCGACATCCTCCATCAGCCGGATGACTTCGCCCTGAATCAGGTGCGCCTGTTCGCGCATGCGGGCATCCTTGAGGATCGCCTGGATGACCTGGATCGACAGCATCAGCAATGACGGCGAGACGATGACGATTCGGGCGCGGTGCGCCTTGTGGACGATCGCCTCGAAATTCTCGTGGATCTCGGCGAACACTGATTCCGACGGCACGAACATGAAGGCGGTGTCCTGCGTCTCGCCCTGGATCAGGTATTTTTCCGAGATATCGCGGACATGGATCTCGATGTCGCGGCGGAAGGCCTGCGAGGCGGCCTTCTGCAGGTCGGCGCCATCGGCGGCGCGGATGGCATTCCAGGCCTCGAGCGGAAACTTGGCGTCGATGGCCAGCGACGGCGCGCCGTTCGGCATCTTCACCAGGCAGTCAGGACGGCTGCCGTTCGACAGCGTCGCCTGGAATTCATAGGCGCCGTGCGGCAGGCCGTCGGCGACGATCGCCTCCATGCGAGACTGGCCGAAAGCACCGCGCGTCTGCTTATTGGAGAGGATCGCCTGCAGCTGCACGACCTGGCCGGCGAGCGACTGGATGTTGCCCTGCGCGACATCGATGATGGCCAGCCGCTCCTGCAATTTGGCCAGGCTCTCATGCGTGGATTTGGTCTGCTCGGTCATGGTCTGGCCGAGCCGGCCGGTCATGGCGTCGAGGCGCTGGCCGATCGACTGCGTCAGCTCCGCCTGCCGTGCGCCGAACACTTCGGCGATGGCGCCCATACGACCCTGCATTTCGGCCTGGCTTTGCAGAATGCCGGCCATCCGCACTTCCGCATCGCGGGCATGATCGGCGGCTTCCGCAGCCGCGACGGCGCGCGCCTTCGCCGACCGCCACAGCGCAATGACCAGCGCCACGAACAGGGCCAGAAACAGCAAAGCGCCGAAGGCCAGCGCATGGCCGAGCGTGACGGTTGTGGCGCCAAGCCGGGCGACAGGTTCGGAAAGGATGGTGCTCAAATCATTCATGTGGACAGCATAAACGATTCGCGCTGCCGGCACAGATCAAAACGTGAACGAGCCTCCAGCCTACCGGTTGACGCTTTTCTCTGGAGGTCTTAGGTGGAACGCCATGTCGATCAAGCCGCTCATCATCCTTCCCGACCCCATCCTGCGCCAGGTTTCCAAGCCGGTGGAGCGTGTCGACGCACCTTTGCGCAAATTAGCCGACGACATGCTGGCGACCATGTATGACGCGCCGGGCATCGGATTGGCGGCAATCCAGATCGGCGAGCCGCTGCGCTTGCTGGTGATCGATCTGGCCAAGGAAGACGAGACGCCGGCGCCGCATGTCTTCATCAACCCGGAAATCCTGGAGAGCGCCGACGCGCGCTCGGTCTATGAGGAAGGCTGCCTGTCGATCCCGGATTATTACGCCGAGGTCGAACGCCCGGCCTCCGTGCGGGTCAAATATGTCGACCGCGACGGCAAATTGCAGGATATGGAGGCCGAGGGCCTGATGGCCACCTGCCTGCAGCATGAGATCGACCACCTCAATGGCGTCCTGTTCATCGACCACATCTCGAAGCTGAAGCGCGACATGGTGGTGAAGAAATTCAAGAAGCTTGCCAGGGACAAGGCGCCGGGCAAGCTGGCGGGATAGGGCCATGCCCCTTCGCGTCATCTTCATGGGTACGCCGGAGTTTTCGGTGCCGACTTTGCGCGCGATCGCCGAGGCTGGCCATGAGATATCAGCCGTCTATACCCAGCCGCCGCGCGCCGCAGGGCGGCGCGGGCTGGAGTTGACGCCATCGCCGGTGCAGCGCGAGGCGGAGCGGCTGGGCATTGAAGTCCGGGCGCCGGTTTCGCTCAAGGGCGAGGCCGAGCAGGCCGCTTTCCGTGCCTTGCAGGCCGATGTCGCCGTGGTCGTCGCCTATGGCTTGCTGCTGCCGAAGGCGGTTCTCGAGGCGACCCGGCTCGGCTGCATCAACGGCCATGCGTCGCTTCTGCCGCGCTGGCGCGGTGCCGCGCCGATCCAGCGCGCCATCATGGCCGGCGACCTGGAAAGCGGCATGATGGTGATGCGCATGGAAGAGGGGCTGGACACCGGCCCGGTCGGGCTGGTTGAAAAATGCGCCATCGAACCCGATATGACAGCCGGCGATCTGCATGATCGGTTGATGAGTGTCGGTGCTGCCTTGATGGTGGAAGCGCTGGCGCGACTGGAAAGGAATACCCTGACATTCACCACACAAGCTGTGGATGGGGTGACCTACGCCAAGAAAATCGATAAATCCGAGACTCGCGTGGACTGGACTCGCTCAGCAAGTGAGGTCCACAATCATATTCGCGGCCTGTCACCCTTTCCCGGCGCGTGGTCGGAGATAGGAATTGGCGGCCGCCAGGAGCGGCTGAAACTGCTTCGCTCGACGCTGTCGCAAGGCCTGTCGCTTTGGGAAGAGTTGGGCGAGTCGGGAGGAATTCTCGATGACCGGCTGACGGTCGCCTGCGGGGCAGGCGCGATCAGGCTGGTCGAAGTTCAACGCGCGGGCGGAAAGCCCGCTGCCGCGTCGGAGTTCCTGCGCGGGGCCAAGATCGAAAAAGGACTGAAATTCTCATGAGCATGATGTCGATACGCGCGGCAACGCCGCGGGATCGCGAGGCCATCCGCCTCGTCGAGGAACACGCTTTCGGCCAGCAGGCGGAGGCCGGTCTGGTCGACGCGCTGGTGACCGGCGGCGACGCTGTTGCCGAACTGGTGGCGGAAGAGGACGGCCAGGTGGTCGGCCACATCCTGTTTTCGCGGCTGTTCGTCCAGAATGGCGGCAAGACTTTCGCGGCCGTGGCGCTGGCACCGCTGGCGGTGGAGCCCTCGTTCCATGGCAGCGGCATCGGCGGCGCGCTGATCCGCGAGGCGCATATCCGCCTCAGGGATGCCGGCGAAACGCTGGCCGTGGTGCTCGGCGACCCCATCTATTACGGGCGTTTCGGATATAGCCACACGCGTGCCGAGAACTTCGAGAGCGAATACCAGGGCGAAGCGCTGCAGGCGCTGGCCTGGGGCGACGCGCCTGAGGCCGGCACACTGGTCTACGCCTCCGCCTTCACCGCTCTCGCCGCGTAGGCGAGAGCGTATAGCCGCCCGGCATGCCGCGTTTTCGCCTCGACATCGAATATGATGGCAGTCTGTTTGCCGGCTGGCAGCACCAGGCGGATCAGCCTTCGGTGCAACAGGCGATCGAGCGGGCGATCGAAAAATTCTGCGGCGAAGCGATCCGGCTGCGCGCCGCCGGCCGCACCGATGCCGGCGTCCATGCGACCGCGCAGGTGGCGCATGCCGACCTCGCCAAGGCGTGGCCGGGCGACAAGGTGCGCGATGCAGTCAACGCCCATCTGCAGGCGGCCGGGGCGCGCATCGCCATCCTGAAAGCGACGGTCGTCTCCGACAGCTTCGACGCCCGCTTCTCGGCCATCGGCCGCCACTATCTCTACCGCATCCTGAACCGCCGTGCCCCGGCCGCGCTCGACAAGGGCAAGGTCTGGTGGGTGCCGAAGCGGCTCGACGCCGGCGCCATGCACGAAGCGGCGAAAGTCCTGCTGGGACGGCATGATTTCACCACCTTCCGCTCGACCCAGTGCCAGGCCAACAGCCCGATCAGGACGCTGGAACGGCTCGATGTGAGCCGACAGGGCGACATGATCGAGGTCAGGGCTTCGGCGCGCTCGTTCCTGCACAATCAGGTACGTTCGATGGTCGGCTCGCTCAAGCGCGTCGGCGACGGCGGCTGGACTGCGGCCGACCTGAAAACGGCGCTCGAGGCGCACGACCGCGCCGCCTGCGGACAGGTGGCGCCACCCGACGGGCTGTTTCTCACCGGTGTCGATTATCCAGTCGAGACGAGCCCGGACAGGCTCTGAACTCCGGCATCGTCCGGCACGGTGATGCCGAGCAGCGTCTGCAGGCCGAACAGCACCAGCAGCGAGGCGATGAACATGCCGACGAAAACGGCGGTGCCGACCGATGCGCCCCTGCCGATCGTGGCGTTGGTCATGCGCCAGGTCAGCACCATCGACAGGGCAAACAGGAACAGCGACACAAGACTCGCAGCCTGGCTTGCGGACGACAGGAAAAGCCGGATCAGCGCCGAGGGCAGCATCAGCCAGGCGGTGATGGCCGAAGCCCAGTTGCTGGCGACGACGTAGTGGACGAAGCGGCCGCCTATGCCGGCGCGCGGCGCGATCAGGGCGAGCGCAATCAGCGGCAGCACCCAGGAGCCGATGTCGACCGTCGCCAGGCGCACCAGCATGCTGAAGCGGCCCGCGAAGGCGTCGGGATCGCCGAGTTCGTTGGCGATGCCGACCCAGCCGACGATCAGCGCCGGTGCAGCAACGACAATGGCGAAGAAGGAATTCCAGAAGCCGTCGGCCGACAGGTCGAGCAGGCGCAGGCCGTCGGCCTTGCCGAGCATCAATCGCCAGGCGCCCGTCAGCGAAGCTTGGGTTTCGTCCGCCGAAAGCATGCTGTTCAGCCCTGTCCGAACCAGTCTTCTATGAAGCGCTGGTAGATTTGCGTCAGCGTTTCCAAATCGGCAATGGCGACGCGCTCGTCGACCATATGCATTGTCTTGCCGACCAGCCCGAACTCGACCACCGGACAATAGTCCTTGATGAAACGCGCGTCGGACGTTCCACCGGAGGTCGACAGCGTCGGCTCCTTGCCGACCGCCGACTTGATCGAGCCGCGCAGCGTTTCGATAAGCCTGTCGTCGCGGGTCAGGAAGACATGGCTCGGCCGGTCGCGCCAGACGAGCTCGTAGTCGACCGGCGTCTTCTTGCCCTGCCGGTACTTCCTGCGCCTGGCCGCCTGGTCGAGCCGGTTGTGGATCTCGGCCTGCAGGGTCTCGTCCGTCCAGGTGTCGTTGAAGCGGATGTTGAAGGTCGCGGTCGCTTTGGCCGCAATGACATTGGTGGCGGGGTTGCCGACATCGATGGAGGT
Source organism: Mesorhizobium sp. M7A.F.Ca.CA.001.10.2.1 (assembly GCF_003998575.1). NCBI lineage: Bacteria > Pseudomonadati > Pseudomonadota > Alphaproteobacteria > Hyphomicrobiales > Phyllobacteriaceae > Mesorhizobium > Mesorhizobium sp. M7A.F.Ca.CA.001.10.2.1. The sequence continues at coordinate 9,083 of NZ_RZQY01000203.1, forward strand.
GATCTCCAGAT
>NZ_RZQY01000204.1:0-9086 GCF_003998575.1 Mesorhizobium sp. M7A.F.Ca.CA.001.10.2.1
AAAAATCTCCTCGCGCATCAGCCGCAGGTTTGCGCCGGCGTTGCGGACCAGAGTCGGCAGCAGCTTCCGGCTTTTGGCACCCAGCTCTTCGCCGGCCGGGTTGATTTCGGTGACATCGGCGCCTGCGTCACGCGCTTCAGTGATCATGTCGCGCAGGCGCTGGTGGTGCCGGTCGCTGATGATGGCGGTATAATCGGGGTTGTCGCGCAAGGTCGGGTAGAGCTTCGCGATCGCCGTTGCGAGCTTGACAGCGACCGTGCCTGCCTGCCCCTTCGGCACCAGCAGATAATCCGGCGCGATGCAGGTCTGCCCGGCATTCAAGAGCTTGCCATAGGCAATGCTGGATACCGCCGCATCGAGATCGCAGGACGGATCGAAGATTGCCGGCGACTTGCCGCCGAGTTCGAGCGTGACCGGGGTCAGGTTGGCGGCCGCGGCGATCGCGACCTGGCGTCCGACCGCGGTCGAGCCGGTGAACAGCAAATGATCGAAAGGCATCGACACGAAGGCCTTTCCCATCTCGGCATCGCCGGTGATGACGCTGAGCTCATCGGGTGCGAAATGCTCGGCAACGAGTTTGGCCAGCAGCACTGAGAATGCCGGGGTCAATTCGGAAGGTTTTATAAGCACGCGATTGCCGGCCGCGAGTGCCGCCGTGACCGGCGCGACAGCGAGTTGGAAAGGATAATTCCAGGGCGACACGATGCCGACGACGCCGAGCGGCTGCGGGACGAGGCGATTTCGGCCGGGCAGGAACGGCATGGTGGTGACAACGCGGCGTTCGCGCATCCAGCCCCTGACATGCGACAGCGCGTGGCGGATGCCGGCGCGCACGACGAACAGTTCCGCAAGGCGCGTCTCATGCGCGGAACGGCCGCCGAAGTCGGTGTCGATGGCGGTGCAGATGTCGGCTTCATGCCGCTCGGTCAGCGCCAGCAGGCGTTTCAGGCGATCCTTGCGGATGCCAAAGTTGGGGAAAGGCTGCGCCTCGAAGGCGGCGCGCTGCAGGTGGAACCGCTCGCCGAGAACATCCTGTCTGGTCTGCAGCATCGCATCCTCCCTGGCTAGCGGAGCCGAGCTTACATTGCTGGGTGAAGGAATCCAGCGAGGTAAAGGTGTTGCAAGGGAAGGCGCAGGCTGCAGGCGACCTGTTCCTGTTGTGGCACGATGACAGCTGCGCTAAGGCATGGTGCCCATGCAGAGAGTCGTTTTGACCGATTTCCCATCCTCTCCCATCCAGGAATTCCAGTCCGGTGTCTGCCTGATGCTGATATCGGCGACGAGTATCTTGGCCATGGACCCCAAGCGGCGCGTTTCGTGCCGGGCGGCCCTGCGGAATTGCGGATGAAGGGCGCTCACAGGCTTGAGGCTGCGTTTGGAGCGGCTGCGCGAAGGGTTGTGCGGGAGTTTCTGCGGTTCGTGCCGCTGTCTCTGAAACAGCGCATGCAAAAACGCACATACGCACGCGCGGCGCCCGCCAACAGAATTTTCATTTCGGGTTGCGCGCGCAGCGGCACGACGCTGACACAGCGGCTGATGAGGTGTTTCGAGGACATTTTCGTCCATCCGCCCGAAGCGCGATACACAATGCTGGACATGTTGGACCGGCCGGAATCGAACCTCGTCGTCAAGCGCGATGCGCGCGGTTTTGCGCATCTGGCGAAGCTCCCTCCCTCCATCGGCTTGATCTATTGCGTGCGCCATCCGTTCGACACGCTGACAAGTTCGCATCCGCAAACACGCAACGAGCGTCGGTTCCACGTCACGCCGCATCGCTGGCTGGCCGAATACGACGCGCTGACCCGGCTGAAGAAGGCACAACCGCACCGGCAGATACTCTTTGTCCGCTACGAAGACATGATCGGCGCGCCCGATGCGCAGCAGGACAGAATCGCGCAATCGTTCGGACTGACACCGCGCATTCGTTTCAGCGAGGATCCGAACAATCCGATCCGGGTGGCTTCGTTGAGAAAATGGGAACGGAATGAAGAATTCAGGACCTATCTCGGCGGTCTGCCCCCGGCATTTCTCGTCGGCGTCCGGCGTTTCTGCGCCGAGTTCGGCTATGACATGCCAATAAGCACGCCGACCGTGGACGCGCGGTAATGCGGGCACCGGCGGCCGTCGCGACAGAAGAGCGAGATCCCAAGCGGCGCGTGCTGAAGGACGTGTTCGGCTTCGATGATTTTCGCCCCGGCCAGGCCGATGTCATGGACGCGCTGCTGGCCGGGCGGCATGTCCTGGCCGTCATGCCGACGGGTGCGGGCAAATCGCTCTGCTACCAGGTCCCGGCACTTGTCCTGGGCGGGCTCACCATTGTCGTTTCGCCGTTGGTGGCGCTGATGCAGGATCAGGTCGCCGCCTTGCGGCTTGCCGGCGTGGCTGCCGATACGATCAATTCCTCGATCGACCGCGATGCCAATATCGCCGCATGGCGTCGCGTCGCCTCAGGCCAGACGCGCCTGCTCTATCTCGCGCCGGAGCGGCTGATGACCGAGCGGATGCTCGAGGCGCTGGCCAGGCTCGATGTCAGCCTGATCGCCGTCGACGAGGCGCATCGGCTATTGCGAGACGGCGCAGTGCCGTCGCCAGGTGCTGCTCGGCTATTTCGGCGAAGAAGCGCAGCCTTGCGGCAATTGCGACACCTGCCTCGACCAGGCGCCGCGCGCCGATGGCGGAGCGGAGGCGCGGATAATCCTGGCAGCCATCGCCCAGAGTGGCGAACGCTTCGGTGCCGGCCATGTCATCGACATCCTGCTCGGCCATGAAACCGAGAAGGTGCTTGCCAGGAACCACCAGAGGCTCACGAGTTTCGGCAGCGGTCTGGCGCACAAGAAGGATTTCTGGCTGTCGCTGATCCGGCAGCTCGTCGCAGGCGGGTTCCTGATGCCGGATCCGGCCGGTCATGGCGGCCTCGCCATCGCCGAAAAAGGCCATGCGCTTGGGCGTGGCGAGATGCCGTTCCATTATCGTGTCGAGGTGCGCAGCCGCGCCTTGCGCGGCAAGACGCGCTCCGGGCAGGATTTCGGGCAATCGGATGTGGACACCGGGCTGCTGGCCGCGCTGAAGACCTTGCGACTGCGGCTCGCCAAGGAGCGTCAGGTGCCGGCCTATGTGGTGTTTTCCGATCGCACCCTGATCGACATGGCCGAGCGCCGCCCGCACGACCTCGACGCCTTCGCTGAAGTGAATGGAGTTGGGGCGGCAAAGCTGAAGGAGTTCGGCCAGGTTTTTCTGAGTGCGATTGCCGAGCACCAATCCGATGGCTCGGCCTGAGGTCAGATCAGCGACTGGTCACGCGCTCTGAAGCATAGGGATCTTCGGAGAAGGCATCCGTTCCGAGAGCTTCTGTTCCGTCGCCGCCCATTCCTACATCGCCTATGCCCCCGACGAGACCGATCAGTTCAATGTTCTCTGGCCGGCCAGTCGACAGATCAGGTTGAGACCGAGGCGTTCATCGACTTCATGGCTGAGCATCTGCAACCGCAATAGGTGCCGCTGTCCGCTCATTCACCGCAGCGTCGACCCGCTGGGCGTCAGTCGCGCGATATGGATAGTCCCGTGAGAAGCGGAGCGTAGGCGGCGAGCCTGCGGGATATGAACTCCGTGAAGAGCCGCACGCGCTTCGTCTTGCGTGTCTCACCCTGGGTGAGAAGCCAGAGCGTTCCGTACATGTGCAGATCGGTGCCCGGCACCCTCACCAGCACGGGGTCGGCATCTCCGACGAAGCACGGCAGTGTCGTGATCCCGAGACCTTGCCGTACGGCAACGATCTGCGCCTCGGCGTCCGTGGTCCTGAATGGAACCCCCGTGGTGCGAACCTCACCCGCGTTGGCCCATTCCGGAATCCCATGAGCGCTTATGACGATCCACCGGATGGGATCAGCTGCGCCCGCACGCCACGCGGCCAGGCGATCGCGGGACATGTAAACGCCGCCGAACACCTCCGGTCCCTTCAGGCCGTGAAGATTGAGCGGCAGGGTTTTGCGGTCGTAGACGACGCGGATCGCCACGTCGGCCTCTCGGTTGGTCAGATTTGCCAGTTCGCCGGACGACAGGATTTCCATCTCGATGTCGCGATGCAGACTCGCGAAATCGGCGAAGTCCGGCATGAGCAGGTGTGTCGCGAGGGGGGGTGCCAGCGTCACCCGCAGAAGCCCGCGCACGCTCTGGTCGCGCCCGAAGACGCGCGTCTCCAGCTGGTGAGACGACGCTTCCATCTGGTTCGCGAGCTCGAGGACCTCCTCGCCCGCAGCCGTCAGGCGGTAGCCCGAAGGCAGCTTTTCGAACATTTGCGCCCCGAGGCGTTCCTCAAGCTGTGCGATGCGTCGCAGCACGGTCGAGTGATTCACCCCGAGCTGCGCGCCGGCAGCCCGCACCGAGCCTCCGCGTGCGACGGCTAGAAAGTAGCGAATGTCATCCCAGTCGATCATGGTGCAATCCGGCACCGCGCGGTGCGCCTTCCAAAGCCCGTATCTAGCACATCCTACAGCGGTAGGGGCGGGACATCATAGCTTATGTCGACAGGGGCGGCGCAATTCCGAATGGCGGACACGGATCGTCGCGGCGGGCGTCAGCCCTGAAAGCGGATCGATTTTGCACCACCGATGTGCGCGCTTCCGCACTCACCACCTGACCCCGACGGGCCCATCTAGAGGTCCTCGGGGCGTACCCCGAACGAGCAAAGACAGAAGCTGGAAGGATTGAGTCATGGGAAAACTGGACGGTAAGGTTGCGGTTATTACGGGTGGCGCCACCGGCATCGGCCGCGCCGCAGCGAAGCGCTTCATCGAGGAGGGCGCCTTCGTCTTCATCTTCGGCCGCCGGCAGGACGCGCTAGACGCCGCTGTGGCCGAACTCGGGCCCAATGCCCGCGCGGTGAAGGGCTCGGTCTCGGATGAGGCCGACCTCGATCGGCTCTATGCGGCGGTGAAGGCCGAGCGCGGAACCCTCGACATCATCTTCGCCAACGCCGGGGTGGGAAGCCTGCTTCCGCTCGGCAAGCTCACCGCCGAGCACATTGACGAAACCTTCAACACCAATGTGAAGGGTACGATTTTCACGGTCCAGAAGGCGCTGCCGCTGATGGGCGAGGGCGGTTCGATTATCCTGACCGGATCGAGCGCCGGCACCACGGGCGCGCCCGCATTCAGCGTCTATAGCGCGAGCAAGGCGGCCGTGCGCAACCTCGCGCGGACCTGGGCGGAAGACTTGAAAGGCACCGGCATCCGGGTAAACGTGCTGTCGCCCGGGCCGACGGCGACCGAACTCGCGAAGGCAGCGATAGGCGAGGAGGGCTTGAAGGCCTTCGCCTCGATGAATCCGCTTCAGCGGATGGCCGATCCAGCGGAGATCGGGGCGGCGGCTGCGTTTCTCGCGTCGCCCGACAGCAGCTTCATGACCGCCAGCGAGGTCGCCGTCGACGGGGGCTTGGCGCAAATCTGACCCGCTACGCCCCGCCGTTCATCCATTCGATATCCCGAGCCCGCAGGGCCTGGTAAACTGAAGGAGAATATACATGAGCTATGCAATTATCGGCTTCGGCAAGATCGGCCAGGCTCTTGCCAAGGCGTTTGCCCGCAACGGCATCGAAGTGTCCGTGGCAACCACGCGCGACCCGGAAAGCTTTGCATCAGCCGCGGCCGCGATCGGACCCACGATCATCCCGAAAACGCTGGCGGACGCGGTCAAGGCGGACATCATCTTTTTGGCTGTCCGCTTCGAATCGCACCCAGATGTCGCGAAGGCGCTGTCAAGCTGGGAAGGCAAGACGATCATCGACGCGACGAACGTGTTTCCAGTCTCCGAAGAACTGGACGGTCTGCCGTCCTCGGCCTTCGTCGCAAAGGCGTTCACCGGCGCCAAGCTCGTCAAAGGCTTCAATCACCTGATTGCGGCCACCCTGGCTGCCGATCCGATCGTCGAGGGCGGCCACCGGGTCGTCTTTCTTTCGAGCGACGACGAGGACGCGATCGCTCCCGTGGCGGTCTTGGCCAAACAACTCGGGTTCGCACCGGTCAAGCTGGGGAAGCTCAACGAGGGCGGCGCACTGGTGCACGCACGCGGCCGCACTTGGGGCCAGCTGATCTTCCAGGATCAGTTCAAGAAGGAGCAATAACGGATTTACCGTGCGCCGTCAGAGTGGCCGGTGTTCGACGCCGGCCACATCGTCAGCCGAGCGCGCAAAGCGACGCGCTTGAAAGCGGCTTACATTTGCCTGGGATCCTTCGGCCGGCAGGTGCCTGCCGCCCATGAATCGTAGTTGCAATAGCTGATGTCCCAGCCGGCATCGCGTCTTTTGGAAGTTACCTCACGACCGCCCGCGCGGATGGGTCCGAAGCCACCCCAACTGCCATCCGAGCCTTTGTAATTTCCCATGACGCGATAATTGCAGTTGTTTACGACGAAGTTGCCGTCCATCGACACGCATGCCGATGCGACAGTGGAAAGACCGAAGAAGGCCGTGCCGGCGACTGTGATGGCGAGAGAGGCTTTGCGCATAGTGGTCTCCTAACTGGCTGGGCGAACCAACCATTACGAGACCTTGGGCCGGGCCTCTTCCCCCATTTGGGCTAAACCGGCTGGCAAATTCACAGCGGCTGGCTGCGCTTGCGGACGCCATGTGCGGAGATGCCGAATGGCCTGCCCATCGCCGAAGCTTTACGGCCTCCGCGAAGGCCAGAGTGTCCTGGGTCGGGCGGCTCTTCCGCCGCCTCTCTACCAGATCCGCAAGGTTTACCGGAGGTTAACGGTAGACAATGAGCGGCCGCAACTGTGTCTCTTTCCGACCATTTCTTCAGTCCTGGTTCGGCCCAAAAGCCATACGTCAGGGAGGGTCACTTTTCAGGGGCAGGCCAGTTCCCCTCGACGGGCAGTGAGAGGCGGAATGTCGACCCGTTGATGTCGCTGGCGGCCAGTATGAGACCGCCGCCGTGCTGCCGGGCGATCTCGCGTGAAATGTAGAGCCCTAAACCGGAGCCGTTTACCAATTGGCCCGCGGCGCGATAGTACCTCATGAATATGAACTCGTGGTCGTCGGGCGCTACGCCAGAGCCCTGATCCACCACGTGTACAAACGCCACGCCCTGCTCAGTCGACAGCCGGATCGTCACAGAGCTGGTCACCGATGAGTATTTCAGGGCGTTCTGGATCAGATTTTGTATTACAATCTCCAGCAGGTTGCGGTCACCTTTCACAATCACTTCGTCGCCGTGAGTGAAGCTAACACGTCCGGCCGCAGCATCATCCAACCCCGCTTCGGCGGCGTGCAAAACCTCATTCAGGTCGAACATCTTGATCGTGGGAAGAGTTTTCTGCCCACCATTGAGCCGGTCGAAGGCTAGGACGTTTTCAATCAGCGATGACATCCTTTTGACGGTCTGGCGGATCCTTGTGGTGCGCAACTTGATATTGTCGGCGCTTTCACCTGCAGAAGATGACAGATTGTCGGCGGCGGCAGAGATGACGGCCAAGGGGCCGCGAAACTCATGAGATACCAAGGCCACAAAGTCCCGCTGCTGAGCCAGAGCATCGTTGGCGGTGTCCAGAGCCTGCCTGAGCTTGAGTTCAAGCTGGTGACGTCGATCCACTTCCACCTTGAGCGAGGCGTTTCTTTCCCCAAGCTCTGCGGTCCTTTCGCGCACCTTGACAGTCAGCTCCTGCTCGGCCAACCGCGACACTGCGATGACGCGATCCTTCTCCTCGCTCAAGCTGCGCTCGGCAAGCCGCGTTCTCTTTGCGACGGCTGCGCTGAGCAACGCCAGGTGAATCACGGTCCCGCCGGCCAAGAATCTGGACAAAGAGCCGTCCAGCTGGAACGGGTTGGCCCCAGTATACATCACCTGCATCACCAGCAGGACAGAGATTACGCCCAAAAATGCAATCGCCGACAGTAGGTATTGATACCGTCGCCGCACAATGAGCAGATAGAGCACTAGCAGCGAAATGAAGATGAGAGACAGCTGCTGCAGTCGCGATACGAAAAACCCGACGTCGCCGTAGCGTCCCGCAATCGCAAAAGCCAAGGCGATGCCATTGAGCAGTACAACACCCTGGGAGACGCGCCACGCCCAGATCAAATGACGGTGAAACTCAAATAGTCTAGCCAAAAATAACATCATGACTATACTGTATAAGCAAACGATAATACCCCAAATTAGGTGTATGATTTTCGGCTCTAGGGACATCAGAACTTCGGATGCATATCCCATGTGGAAGAGACTTATTAGCCCAGACTCTATGATAACTGCGATGTATAGAAGATATAAAGAATCCCTGAGCCATACGGCATACAGAAAATTGGTGAAGACCATGACGAAAATAGCGCCAACCACCATGCCCATGATCCAATCGTCGAATCGGCGATACTCTTCATAGCCTTGACTCTGCCAAAGGTTCAGCGAAGTGGTGATCGAGGTCGACGATTGGAGTCGGATGTAATAATCGGTTCGAGTGGACGGCACGGAGATCGGGAAGACGGCCGGATATGCGTCGGCGTCTGCTCCATCCCCTAGGTTGAGTTGGCTAGGGGGCAAGACCGAATAACCTCCCGCCCCGTCAGAGACATACAGCGTGATGTGTTCGATCAAGGGCCGTTCTACCTGCAGCAGCCATTGCCTTGGAGCCGTTGAGGCAGACAGGGAGAACCGGGCCCAGATTGCGCCCTTTTGGTAGCCCCGCGTGAGCATCGAAGGGATGGGTTCGAACTGGATGTTGGAGCGCTTGGAAACGATATCGTTGATCGTGAGCGCGCCGGTGGGATCATGAAAGATTGCGAGGTGACCGCTGAGTGAAACCGGAGCCTTGAGGCCGTCCGTCGGTTTCAGCGGAAGCGCCCATAACGTTTGCGGCACAAGACACACAAACAATATAGACAATGCGGCGAATAAATGAAATCGAATGCTATCAGATTGCTGCATGGGGTCCGTAGATGGTCGGAGAAGGCTACAAGCGGGCGATCTCGTGATCGCCCCCCTTGTTTATCTTGTTGATGACGACAGGGATTTCCGCGAGGAGATGGTCTTCGGACTATCCAGATTGGGCCTGAACGTACATGGATTTCACAACGCTGCCGCCCTCTACCGAGC
>NZ_RZQY01000205.1:0-9073 GCF_003998575.1 Mesorhizobium sp. M7A.F.Ca.CA.001.10.2.1
CATCGAGAATGCCGACCATGCCGAAAAGATTGCCGGCGAAATCGGCTACCCCGTGATGATCAAGGCTTCGGCCGGCGGCGGCGGCAAGGGCATGCGCATCGCCTGGAGCGAGGCCGAAGTGCGCGACGGCTTCGACCGCGCGCGCTCGGAAGCCAAGAGTTCGTTCGGCGACGATCGTGTCTTCATCGAGAAATTCGTCGTCGATCCGCGCCATATCGAAATTCAGGTGCTGGCCGACGCGCATGGCAATGCGCTCTATCTCGGCGAGCGCGAATGCTCGATCCAGCGACGCAACCAGAAGGTCGCCGAAGAGGCGCCGTCGCCGTTCCTGGATGCCGAGACGCGCAAGGCTATGGGTGAGCAGTCGGTGGCGCTGGCCAAGGCCGTCGACTACCAGAGCGCCGGCACGGTCGAATTCATCGTCGACAAGGACAAGAACTTCTATTTCCTTGAAATGAATACACGATTGCAGGTCGAGCATCCGGTGACGGAGCTCGTCACAGGCATTGATCTGGTCGAGCAGATGATTCGCGTCGCCGCCGGCGAAAAGCTTGCCATCAAACAAAGCGATGTCAAACTGAACGGCTGGGCAGTGGAAAGCCGGCTCTATGCCGAAGATCCCTACCGCAACTTCTTGCCGTCGATCGGCCGGCTGACACGCTACCGGCCGCCTGAGGAAGGACAATTCGGCGATGTCATCATCCGCAACGACACCGGCGTCACCGAAGGCTCCGAAATCTCGATGTTCTACGATCCGATGCTCGCCAAGCTGTGCACCTGGGCGCCGACGCGTCTGGAGGCCATCGATGCCATGTCGGAAGCGCTCGACAGCTTCGTCGTCGACGGTATCGAGCACAACATTCCGTTCCTGGCTGCCTTGATGCAGCATCCGCGTTGGCGGGAAGGGCGGATATCGACCGCTTTCATATCGGAGGAATATCCCGACGGCTTCGCGCCGGTCGTACCGAACGACGATGAGAAGGCCGTGCTGGCGTCGATTGCGACGGCGGTGGAACTGCTGCGCCGTGACCGGCTCGACCGGCTGGGCGGGCGGCTGGCGCCGCATTCGGGAGCTCTGAAGCGCGACTGGGTGGTAAAGATCGGCGATGACTATCTGTCGGCCTCGATTATCGAGGGCATGATTTCCATTCCGATGGAAATCGATCTGTCGATCGAGGCCGGCAGGGCGTTGACCGTTGCATCAGACTGGCGGCCGGGCGACCTGGTCTGGCGCGGCACGGTCGGCAAGCGCAAGGTTACGGCTCAGGTCAGGCCGGTTGCCAACGGCTTTCGCATAGCCTGGAAAGGCATGTCGGTGACCGCGCGCGCCATGCTGCCGCGCACCGCCGAGCTGGAAAGGCTGATGCCCGAAAAGGTGGCGCCGGACACGTCGAACCTGCTGCTTTGCCCGATGCCCGGCCTTGTCGTGTCGATTGCCGTTGCCGAAGGCCAGGAGGTCAAGGCCGGCGAGACCTTGGCGGTGGTGGAAGCGATGAAGATGGAAAACGTGCTGCGTGCTGAACGCGACCTTGTCGTCTCCAAGCTCAACGCCAAACCGGGTGACAGCCTGGCTGTCGACGCGGTGATCATGGAGTTTGCGTAAGGCTGGCCGGGCAGGCAGCCTGTGATCAGCAGTGGTTTGTGCTGGACTGGCATCGCGCGGTCCCGGACAATACATCTCCATCGACTCAAGGACCTTCACACAGCACCATGGCCGACGAAAAACTTCCCCGCGATCCCCTGAAGCGCGAAGCAGCGATTGCTGCGGCGCGGCCGGAGGCCCCGGCGCGGCCCTTCGTCCATTTGCGCGTGCATTCGGCCTATTCGCTGCTGGAAGGCGCCTTGCAGATCGGCAAGGTGGTGGCTCACGCCGTCAAGGACGAAGCCCCGGCCATTGCCGTGACCGACACCAACAATCTGTTCGGCGCCCTGGAATTCGCGCAGAAGGCGGTGAAGGACGGCATCCAGCCAATCATCGGCTGCCAGGCGGCGCTCGCCTTTTCCGGCGAAAACAGCGATGGCCAGCGCGACCGCCGACGGCAAGGTCCCGATATGCGGCCGGTCGTCCTGCTCGCCGCGACCGAAGCCGGCTATTCCAATCTGGTCAGGCTGGTCAGCCGCGTCTACCTCGAAACGCCGCCAGGCGAAGCCGTGCACCTGGCCACCGAAATGATGGAAGGCTTTTGTGACGGGTTGATCTGCCTCAGCGGTGGGCCGCGCGGACCGATCGGCACCGCGCTCAAGGAAGATCGCCGCGATCTGGCCGAAGCCCGGCTTTTGACCCTCAAGGCAATGTTCGGCGACCGGCTCTATGTCGAGCTGGATCGGGTTTCCGGTTATGATCGCGTGATCGAAAAATCCTCGATCGATCTGGCCTATGCCCATGAACTGCCCCTGGTCGCCACCAACGAGGCGTTCTTTTCCTCCCGTGACGACTATGACGCACATGACGCGCTGATCGCCATCGCCGAAGGATCGGTCGTCGCCGCCGACAATCGTCGCCGGCTGTCGCCGGACAATTTCCTGCGCAGCCAGGCCGATATGGCCAGGCTCTTTGCCGATCTGCCAGAAGCGATCGACAACACTGTCGAGATCGCGCTGCGCTGCTCCTATTATCCCAAAAACCGCAATCCGATCCTGCCGCGCTTCACCGGCGGCGATGTCGCTGACAATGACGCCGCGGTGCAGGCGGAAGCCGACGAACTGGCCCGCCAGGCGCATGAGGGGCTCGACGCGCGCCTCGCCATGCATGGCCCGACTGCGGGCTACTCGGTCGAGCAATACCGCGAGCGGTTGAATTTCGAGCTTGGCATCATCACCAAGATGAAGTTTCCCGGCTACTTCCTGATCGTTGCCGACTTCATCAAATGGGCCAAGGCGCAAGGCATTCCGGTCGGGCCAGGCCGCGGTTCGGGCGCAGGCTCGCTGGTCGCCTATTCGACGACCATCACCGACATCGATCCGCTGCGCTTCTCGCTGCTTTTCGAGCGCTTCCTCAATCCCGACCGCGTGTCGATGCCCGACTTCGACATCGACTTCTGCCAGGATCGGCGCGAGGAGGTCATCCGCTACGTCCAGCAGAAATACGGCCGCGACCAGGTCGGCCAGATCATCACCTTCGGTACGCTGCAGGCGCGCGCCGTGCTGCGCGACGTCGGCCGCGTGCTGCAGATGCCCTATGGCCAGGTCGACAAGCTCTCCAAGATGGTGCCGCAGAATCCGGCCAACCCGGTCAAGCTCGCCGACGCCATCGCCAACGAGCCGCGCTTTGCCGAAGAGGCCGAGAGGGAGCCGATCGTCCAGACGCTGCTCGACATGGCGCAGAAGCTGGAGGGCCTTTACCGCCACGCCTCGACGCACGCCGCCGGCATCGTCATCGGCGACCGGCCGTTGTCGGAACTGGTGCCGATGTACCGCGATCCGCGCTCGGACATGCCCGTCACCCAGTTCAACATGAAATATGTTGAGCAGGCCGGGCTGGTGAAGTTCGACTTCCTCGGCCTGAAGACGCTGACCGTGCTGGAGACGGCGGTCAAGCTGATCCGCCGGCGTGGCATCGAGATCGACCTGGCGACGATCCCGCTCGACGATCCCGAGACCTACGCCATGCTGTCGCGCGGCGAAGTGGTCGGCGTGTTCCAGGTGGAAAGCGCCGGCATGCGCAAGGCGCTGATCGGCATGCGGCCCGACTGCATCGAGGACATCATCGCGCTGGTTGCGCTCTACCGCCCCGGTCCGATGGAGAACATTCCGACCTACAACGCCAGAAAGCATGGCGAGGAGGAGATGGCGTCGATCCATCCCAAGATCGACCATCTGGTGAAGGAGACGCAAGGCGTCATTGTCTACCAGGAACAGGTGATGCAGATCGCGCAGGAGCTGTCCGGCTACTCGCTCGGCGAAGCCGATCTGCTGCGCCGCGCCATGGGCAAGAAGATTCGCGCCGAGATGGACAAGCAGCGCGAGCGCTTCGTCTCCGGCGCGGTCGAGCGTGGCGTCGGCAAGCCGCAAGCCGACTTCATTTTCGACCTGCTGGCCAAGTTCGCCGACTATGGTTTCAACAAATCGCACGCCGCCGCCTATGCGGTGGTTTCGTACCAGACCGCCTATCTCAAGGCGCATTATCCGGTCGAGTTCCTGGCGGCGTCGATGACGCTCGACATGGGCAACACCGATAAGCTCGCCGATTTCCGCCAGGACGCGCTGCGCCTTGGTATCGAGGTTTTGGCGCCTTCGGTGATGTCGAGCTTTCGCCCCTTCGAGGTCGGTGAGAACCGCATCTACTATTCGCTGGCAGCGCTCAAGGGTGTCGGCGACGCTGCGGTCGAGCACATCGTTGCCCAGCGTGGCGAAAAGCCGTTCAAGAACCTCGCCGATTTCTGCGAGCGGGTCGATCCCAAGATCGTCGGCAAGCGTGTCTTCGAAAGCCTGATCATGGCCGGCGCGCTCGATTGCTTCGGCCACGACCGCGCATCGATGATGGCGGGCGTGGAACGCATGATGGGACTGGCGTCGCTGGCGCAGCAGAACGCGGTTTCCGGCCAGCACGACATCTTCGGCGCTTCGCTCGGCGCCCAGTCGCAGGCACTTAATCTGCCGGCGACGGAGCCATGGCTCGCCGCCGACCGGCTGCACCGTGAATTCCAGGTGGTCGGCTTCTATCTCTCGGCGCACCCGCTCGACGAGTACAAGGCAGCCCTGCAGAAGATGCGGGTTCAGACCTGGGCCGAGTTTTCGGCGGCCGTCAAACGCGGTGCCGCCGCCGGCCGTCTGGCCGGCACGGTGACGTCCAAGCAGGAGCGCAAGACGCGCACCGGCAACAAGATGGGCGTTATCGCCTTTTCCGACACATCCGGCCAGTACGAAGCCGTGCTGTTTTCCGAAGGACTGGCGCAATATCGCGATCTGCTCGAGGCCGGCCGCTCCGTGGTCATCACCGTTGCCGCCGAGGACAGGCCGGAAGGCGTCAATCTGCGCATCAACTCGGTGCAGTCGCTGGAGGACGAGGCAAGCCGTATCCAGAAGGCACTTCGCATCTTCGTGCGCAACGCCTCGCCGATCAACACGCTGGCCGGCCAACTGACTGTCAGGGGCGAGGGGCAGGTCAGCTTCGTGCTGATCAAGGACGAAGGCGAGGGCGAAATCGAGATCGAGCTGCCGAACCGCTACCGGATTTCGCCGCAGATCGCTTCGGCGATGCGCGCGGTGCCGGGTGTGGTCGAAGTGGAGCTGGTGTGACCCCCGCTCTTTCTCGCGCGCGGCGGTCAGCCGGGCGGTCGCTGCCGCGAACGCCAGCGCAGTCAGTATGAAGCCGGCGCAGAGGAACGGGTCGCAGGCGGTTTCAGCCTTGGCGCGGCTGCGTGACAGGCTGCGCAGGCTCTATCATGGGCGCACGCCGGCCGCTTTCCGGTTCCAACTGGTGGCCGTCGTCATCGACCTCGCCATCATCGCCTTCTTCATCGCGACGCCGGTTCTTCAGGACAAGCCGTCCTTCCTCTGGCTCGACTATTCGGCGGCCGCGCTTGTCGCCGCGGATCTGGTCGCCCGGCTGCTTGCCTCCAAAAACATGCTGCGGCTGATGAAGCAGCCGACGTCGTGGGTCGATGTCTTCATCCTTTTGACGCTGCTGATGCCGACGGCGTTCGCCAATCTCGCCTTCCTGCGCATCCTGCGGCTGTGGTCGCTGTCGCGCAGCGGTTCGCTCTGGCGGCATCTGGAGATGCGCGGCCTGAGGCCGTGGCGCGAGGCCAGCCACGCGGTCATCAACCTTTTGACCTTCCTGTTCGTCATCACCGGCTTCGTCTACACGTTCTTCTTCCGCACTGGCGCCGGTCTGGAAAACTATGTCGACGCGCTTTATTTCACCGTCGCCACGGTGACGACGACCGGCTTCGGCGACATCGTGCTGCCGGGCATAGCCGGCAAGCTGACCGCAATCGTCACCATGATCATCGGCATATCGCTGTTTGTCAGACTGGCTCAGGCGATCTTCCGGCCAGCCAAGGTTTTGTTTCCCTGTCCGCAGTGCGGCTTGCGGCGGCACGAGCCGGACGCCGTGCATTGCAAAGCCTGCGGTCATCTTCTCAACATACCCGACGAAGGGAACTGACGGCCGGCGTACTACGACGCCGCCACTTCGGCCGGCTTTATAGCCCTGCGCTGAAGATTGAGCAGATTGCCCATCAGGATCAGCAGCGCGCCGCCGGCGGTGAAGGCATCGATCTGCTCGCTATAGAGCAGCCAGCCAATCAGCGCCGATAGCGGCACGCGCAGAAAATCCATCGGCGAGACGATGGTCGCATCGGCATAGCCAAGCGCGCGGGCCATACAGAAATGCGACGACATGCCGGTGAAAGCGATCAGCACGATCCACGGCCATAGCTCCAGTGGCGGATTGCGCCACGTATAGAGCGCCGGGATGAGACCGACCATCGACTGGATAATCAGCATCCAGCAGATGATGCGCACGACGCTGTCAGTCCGGGTCAGCGATTTGATCGTGACCACCGAGATGCCGAAGCAGGCCGCGGCACCCAGCACGACGAGATGTCCAGGGTCGACCGAGCCGACACCGGGGCGCACGATGATCACCACGCCGATCAGCCCCAGCCCGATCGCTGCCAGCTTGGGCCGGTTCAGCCTTTCGCCCAGAAAAATCACCGCCAGGATAGCTGTCCAGATCGGCGTGGTGAATTCGATCGAGATCAGCACCGCCAGCGGGATCAAAGTGAGGGCGTAGAGCCAGGCCGCCTGGCCCGTGTAATGGATGACGTTGCGGGCGATATGGGCAATGGGGCGCTGCGTGCGCATGGCTCGAAAACCGCCACTCATCATCACCAGCGGCAGAAGGATGAAGAAGCCGATCACAGAGCGCAACTCAAGCACCTGGAAGACGTTGAGCTCCGCTGTCGTGGCTCGGCCGGCGACCGTCATCCCAAGGAAGGAAGCGATCGACAGTGCCATCCAGAACGCGGCCTTGGGGATCGAGGGGGTGGGTGCCATTCGCGCTATGTCGCAGGCGAGGGCTTCTGCCGCAATCGCTACACAAGGCATTCTTCTGGGCCAGTCGCGACTGGCTGGATGTTGTAAAACAGTCGTGTGGCGGGCGGAACCTGAAACCGCAAGTGGCGTTGAGTTCCGGTGGTCAGCCGTGCTCGCGGACCGTCCCGCCTTTTTCAAGATCGACAAGGAGAGCTTCAATGAGATCCTTCGCGCAATTCGCGCTTACCGGCGGCTTATTGGTTGCGGCAGGTGCGGCACATGCCGACGAGGCCCAATTTCTCCAGGCGTTCAAGGGCAATTTCGCCGGCAAGGGTATCGTCAAGGTCACCACCGATGCGCCGACCGTGAACGTGTCCTGCACGTTCAGCTCGAACGCGACATCGACCTCCCTGTCGCTCGACGGCAATTGCCGGGGACTTGTCGTGGTCACGCGCGCCATCAGCGCGGACCTGAAGGCCAGCGGTGCCAAATACAGCGGCACCTATGTCGGCTCTCGCACGGGACCGGCGCAGCTTAACGGCAGCCGTTCGGGCAACGCGATCAACCTGGGCATTCGCTGGGCCAAGGAGGTCAATGGCGACCGAAGGGCGCAGATGAAGGTCGAGAAACGCGGCGAGAACGGCATGCGGCTGACCGTCATCGACACCGACCCGAAAACCGGCAAGAGCGTGGTGACGAGCAGGATTGATCTGCAGCGCACCTAATCCTCCAGCGGCTCCGGCGGATGGGCGTCGCGGCCCTTGCCGAATGTGTAGCCGGTTTCCACCGCTTTGCGGCCGAACTTGTCGCGCAGGGCGTCAATGGCGCCTTCGGCCATGGCGCGCTTGCGCGATTGGATGTCGACCAGATCGGGCGGGTCGGCCTTGTCGTCGTCCGAGAGGTCGCTGACACCGATGCCGAGCAGCCGATACTTCGTGCCGTCGGTTTCCTTGCGCAGAAGCTCCACCCCGGTCTGAAAGATGCGGTCGGCGAGCCGGGTCGGATCGCCGAGCTGGCGATTGCGCGTGCGCAGCTTGAAATCCTGGGTCTTCAGCTTCAAGACCACGGTGCGCCCGGCAATGCCTGACTTTTTCAGCCGTGCCGAGACCTTTTCCGAAAGGCCCCTGAGAACCGCGACCAGTTCCTCCAGCGACGCGATATCGGTGTCGAAGGTGGTTTCGGCCGATACGCTCTTGGCATCCTGGTCGGGATCGACGCGGCGGACGTCCTCGCCGCGCGAAAGGTGGTAGAGCCGGTCGCCCATCGTGCCGTAGCGGCGCATCAGGTCGCCGCGATCCATCTGCTGCAACTGGCCGATGGTGCGGATGCCGTCACGCTCCAGCGTGGCGTTGAATGCCTTTCCGACACCCCAGATCATGGTCACCGGCTGCGCCGAGAGGAAGCCGACTGCCTCGGCCTCGCCGATGACCGAGAAACCGCGCGGCTTGCGAAAGTCAGACGCAATCTTGGCGAGGAACTTGCAATAGGACAGGCCGGCCGAAACGGTGATGCCGATCTCCTTCTCGACGGCCTGCGCGAAGCGCGCCAGCACCACAGCGGGCGGCAGGCCGTGCAGCCGTTCGGTGCCGGCGAGGTCGAGAAACGCCTCGTCGATCGACAGCGGCTCGACCAGCGGTGTCAGCGCTTGCATCATGGCGCGCACTTCGCGGCCGACGCGCACGTATTTTTCCATGTTGGGGCTGATGACCACCGCCTCCGGGCAGGCTTCGAGCGCCTTGAACATCGGCATGGCCGAGCGCACGCCTTGGATGCGGGCGATATAGCATGCGGTGGAGACGACGCCGCGCTTGCCGCCGCCGATGATCAGCGGCTTGTCCTTGAGCGCCGGATTGTCGCGCTTTTCGATCGCCGCATAGAAGGCGTCGCAATCGATATGGGCCAGATGCAGCCGGTAAAGCTCTGGATGGCGCGCAAGCCGCGGGCTGCCGCAGCGCTCGCAGCGGCGCGCCTGGCTGCGCTGAAACGTCAGGCAGTCGCGGCAAAAACCGTGATCGGGATTGTTGACAGGGGCCGCCATCGCTGCGAACATAAAGAGAACAGATGCAATGGTACGACAGTGCAAGGCCAGCGA
>NZ_RZQY01000206.1:0-9061 GCF_003998575.1 Mesorhizobium sp. M7A.F.Ca.CA.001.10.2.1
GTCCCACGAGGCGGAAAACCACAAAGCGCTCCCGATTTGACACTTGAAGCTCCAAACAAACAAAAAGCCCGGCCCGGCGAGGTCACAGCGGTGCTCCGCCGCATCCTCGCTGAAAACGGCAAAGAGTATCGCTGGACCTATGTCGTCGCCGTCTCTTGCCTGCTGATCGTTTCCGGCACCACCGCCTTCACGGCGTGGATCATGGCCCCGATGATCAACCAGATCTTCTACGAACGACGCGGCGATATGCTCTGGTTGATCTGCGCCGGTTTCATGGGGGCCTCCCTGCTGCGCGGCTTCGCCGGTTACGGCCAAGCAGTCGCGTTGGCCAGTATCGGCAACAATCTGGTCGCGCGCTACCAGAAGCGTAGCTTCGACCATCTGATGAAGCTCGGCGTCAACTTCTTCAACGATACGCGTTCCGGTCGGCTGGCGGCACAGGTCAGCGAGAATGTCGGCGGCGTTCGCGATCTGCTGTCGCTGACACTGACCTCCATCAGCCGCGACGCGGTCACGCTGGTCGCTCTCGTCGGCGTGATGATCTATCAGGATCCGGTGTTGTCGCTCAGCTCGCTGCTGATCGGCCCTCCACTGATCTGGGCCGTCGTCTATATCACCCGCCGACTGCGGCGTATCAACCGGGAATCCGTCCTGATCAATTCGCGGCTGAACGGGTCCGTGCAGGAAGCCACGCAAGGCATCGCCATCGTCAAGGCCTTCACCTTGGAGGCCGAGCTGGCGCGCCGCATCGGCATCATGGCGGACACGGCCGAGCAGCGTAACAACAAGATCGCCCGCGTCTCGGAGCGGCTGTCGCCGATTTCCGAGATTCTGGGCGGTCTCGCCATCACCTCCGTACTTGCCTATTCCGGCTACCGGGCGTTGTATCTTGGGCAGCCGCCGGGCGCGGTTTTCTCCTTCATCACCGCGCTGATCATGGCTTACGATCCGGCAAGACGCCTGGCGCGCACACAGGTGGGCATGGAACGTGCCCTGGTCAACGCGCGCATGATCTACGAGTTGCTCGACCTGGAGCCGAAACAGGGCGACGCACCCGATGCCGTCGAGGCGAGGATCACCACCGGCGAGGTGCGTTTCGACAATGTGACGTTCGGCTACAGCGCCGACATGCCGGTGCTTAGGGACCTGAGCTTTACCGCCGCGGCCGGCAAGGTGACGGCGATCGTCGGTGCGTCGGGCGCCGGCAAATCGACGCTGGTGGCCCTCTTGCAGCGCTTCTACGACGTCGACCGGGGCAGCATCGAGGTCGATGGCCAGGACATCTCGAAGGTAACCAAGCATTCGCTGCGGCAGTCGATCGCCTATGTGGCGCAGGCGCCCTATCTGTTCGAAGGCACGATCCGCGACAACATCCGCTACGGCCGTCTGTCGGCCACGGACGCCGAGATCGAGCAGGCGGCGAAACAGGCGGCAGCCGACGAGTTCATCCGCCAGCAGCCGCAAGGTTACGACACGCCGGTCGGCGAAGGCGGCTCGACCCTTTCCGGCGGCCAGCGCCAGCGCGTCTCGATCGCCCGCGCCATCGTGCGCCAGGCACCGATCCTGCTGCTCGACGAGGCGACATCGGCGCTCGACAACGAGGCGGAGGCGCGCGTCCAGGAAGCGCTGACCCAAGTCATGCAAGGCCGCACCACCATCGTCATAGCGCATCGGCTGTCGACGGTGGTCAATGCCGACCACATCATCGTGCTGGAAGAGGGACGGTTGGTCGAGGAAGGCACCCATGCGACGCTGATGGCCGACCCGGACAGCATCTATTCCCGCTTCCACCGCATCCAGGGCAAGAAGGGACTGGGGCTTGTCGAGGACCGCGAGCCGATCCAAACTCCGGTCCGGGCCACGCGTGCGAAGAAGACTGCTGTGAGGAGCACATGAGCGAAGCAGGCGATATGGGCCTGGTGGTGGTGGGCGCTGCCGGCCGCATGGGCCAGACGCTGATCCGCGCCATCCACACCATCCCCGGCGCGCGGGTCATCGGCGCGGTCGAGCGGGCGGGTTCGCCCTATCTGGGCAAGGACGCAGGCGAACTGGCGGGCATCGGTATCATCAACGTGCCGATCGGCGACGATCCGCTGCCGGTCTTCGCCAAGGCAGACGGCGTGCTCGACTTCACCACGCCTGCTTCGACGGTCGAATTCGCGGGCTATGCGGCGCAGGCGCGCATCGTTCACGTCATCGGCACGACCGGGTGCACGGCCGACGACAATGCGAAAATCGCGGCGGCGGCGCGCCATGCGACGATCGTCAAGTCGGGCAATATGAGCCTCGGCGTCAATCTGCTGGCGGTGCTGGTCGAGCAGGCGGCACGCGCGCTCGATGCCGACGATTTCGACATCGAGATCCTCGAAATGCACCATAAGCACAAGGTCGACGCGCCATCGGGCACAGCGCTGCTGCTGGGCGAAGCCGCCGCCGCCGGGCGTGGTATCGAGCTTTCAGGCAATGAGGTACGCGTCCGCGACGGCCACACCGGCGTGCGCAAGACAGGCTCGATCGGCTTTGCCACCCTGCGCGGCGGCTCTGTCGTCGGCGACCACAGCGTGATGCTGGCCGGCACCGGCGAGCGCATCACGCTTGCCCACCATGCCGAGGACCGCGCCATCTTCGCTCGGGGCGCCGTCAAGGCGGCGCTTTGGGCGCGCGGCAAGAAGCCGGGACTGTATTCGATGCGGGACGTGCTCGGCCTCAGCTGAGCCGGCCTGATCCATAAACCTCTTTGTCTAACGCAATTCCGGGCGGAAAACCGCGTCACACTTTTCCTGGAATTGCTCTTGAAGGAGCAAACATGTCGAGAACCCTCGTGCTCGTACGCCACGGCCAGAGCGAATGGAATTTGAAGAACCTGTTCACCGGCTGGCGCGATGTCGACCTGACCGAACAGGGCCACGCCGAGGCCAAGGCCGCCGGCCAGAAGCTCAAGGCGCGCGGCCTGAAATTCGACATCGCCTTCACCTCGGCGCTGATCCGGGCGCAAAAAACCTGCCAGCACATTCTCGACGCGGTCGGCCAGAGCGACCTGAAGACCATCCGCGACCAGGCACTCAACGAGCGCGACTATGGCGACCTTTCCGGCCTCAACAAGGACGACGCCCGCAAGAAATGGGGCGAGGAGCAGGTGCATGTCTGGCGCCGCTCCTACGACGTGCCGCCGCCCGCCGGCGAAAGCCTGAAGGACACCGGCGCCCGCGTCTGGCCCTACTATCTGCACGATTTGCAGCCGCACGTGCTGCGCGGCGGCACGGTGCTGGTCGCCGCGCACGGCAACTCGCTGCGCGCGCTGATCATGGCGCTGGACGGCAAGTCGGGCGAGGAGATCGTCAAGCTGGAACTCGGCACCGGCGTGCCGGTCATCTACCAGCTCAACGCCGATTCCACCGTCGCTTCGAAGGAAGTGCTGGACGACTGAGCCGGCGAACGGAGCACCTGCGAAAAAAGCGCGTTGACAGCAATCGCTTGCCCGCTTACATGAGCCCGCACCAGCCCAGATGGCGGAATTGGTAGACGCGCACGGTTCAGGTCCGTGTTCCGCAAGGAGTGGAGGTTCGAGTCCTCTTCTGGGCACCAAATTCCCGTTTCGAACCATTCGCCGGTTCAGAAACTTAGAGAAAAAGCCCGGCTCGTCCGGGCTTTTTCTTTGCCGCCAACCTCCCCTTCCGGCCAGTCCCCTCACAAACCGCTTCAAACTCCGCGCCCGCTTCGCTACGCTCAAAACCATGGCTCAATCCACCACCCAGATATTCGGTGCCCGCCGCGACCAGGCGTTCCCCACGCTGGCCGAGGTGGACATCGACCGCATGCGCCGGTTCGGCGAGGCCAGCGCCTATGCCGCCGGCGAGCACATCATCGAAGCAGGCGATGTGGCGCCCGGTCTGATCGTCGTGCTGTCGGGCAGCGTGGACATCACCCAGGACGGCGGGCTCGGCCGGCGCGAGACGATCGTCACCCATGGCCCCGGCAGCTTTGTCGGCGAGCTGGCGCAGCTTTCGGCCCGTCCCTCGCTGGTCAATGCGCAGGCCGCCGAACCGGTGGAGGCGTTCGTCATCGCCTCGCAGCGGCTGCGCGACCTGATGGTGCAGGAGGCCAATCTCGGCGAGCGCATCATGCGGGCGCTGATCCTGCGCCGCGTCGGGCTTTTGGAGAGCGCTACCAGCGGGCCGATCATCATCGGACCCCAGGACAATGCCGACGTGTTGCGCCTGCAGGGCTTCCTCGCCCGCAGCGGCCAGCCGCATCGCGTGCTCGATTCCGGCAGCGATCCCTGCGCCAAAACCCTGGTAGAACGCTTCGAGGTCGATCCTCACCACCTGCCGATCGTGCTCTGTCCAAACGGCAGGCTGCTGATGAACCCCGGCGAAAAGGACCTCGCCCGCTGCATCGGCCTGCTGCGGCCGATCGATGCCGATACGGTCTATGACGTGGCCATCGTCGGCGCCGGCCCGGCAGGGCTGGCGGCGGCGGTCTATGCGGCCTCCGAAGGCCTATCGACGATCGTGCTCGACTGCCGCGCCTTCGGCGGACAGGCCGGTGCATCCTCGCGCATCGAGAACTATCTTGGTTTCCCCACAGGCATTACCGGCATGGCGCTGATGGCGCGCGCTTACAACCAGGCGCAGAAATTCGGCGTCGAAATGGTCATCCCGGACGAGGCGAAGCTTTTGAGCGCCGCCTCCGACGCGTCAGGCGCCCGCTATCTGCTCGATGTCGGTGATGGCGAGACGTGCGCACGCGCAGCGTGGTGATCGCCAGCGGCGCGCGCTATCGCCGCCTCGACATCGCCAATCTGGCGCGGTTCGAGGGAACGTGCGTGCATTACTGGGCGTCGCCCATTGAAGGGCGGCTTTGCGCGGACCAGGAAGTGGCGCTGGTCGGCGCCGGCAATTCGGCCGGGCAGGCGGCTGTCTACTTGGCCAGTCATGCGCGCAAAGTGGCGCTGCTGGCGCGCGGTGGCAGCCTCGATGCCAGCATGTCGCGCTACCTGGTCGAACGCATCAAGGCGCAGCCGAACATCGAGGTGCTGACCGGGACCGAAATCGAGGCGCTGGACGGCGAAGAGGGCAATCTTGGCACGGTGCGATGGCGCAACCGCGCCAGCGGCGCGGAAACGACGCGCCCGATCCGCCATCTCTTTCTCTTCATCGGCGCCGACCCGAACACCGATTGGCTGGCGAATTGCGGTGTGGCGCTGGACGCCAGGGGGTTCGTGCGCACCGGATCGGAGCTGGGATCGGCGCAGATGGAGACCAGCCGCAGCGGCGTGTTCGCCATCGGCGACGTCCGCGCCGGTTCGGTCAAACGCGTCGCGGCGGCTGTCGGCGAAGGCGCCCAGGTGGTCGCGGCATTGCATGCATATCTCGCGCGCGCGGACGCACCTCAAACAGCAGGGAGACCATGATGGATGAATGCAGGCATACGCGCGACATCAGGAAGGTGACGCCGAGCGCGCTCGGCTGCGAGGAGTGCCTGAAGAGCGGGTCGCAATGGGTGCATTTGCGGCTCTGCCGCACCTGCGGCCATGTCGGCTGCTGCGACGACTCGCCCAACCGCCACGCCACCAGGCATTTTCACGCCACCAAGCATCCGATCATCGAGGGCTACGATCCGCCGGAAGGCTGGGCATGGTGCTATGTCGACGAGGTGTTTGTCGACCTCGGCGACGACGTGACCCCGCAGAACGGCCCGATCCCGCGCTTTGTTTGAGCGGCGCCGCATGGCGACGGAATCCCGGGAAAAGCGCGATCCGTCCGGGCTTCATTGGCGGCGGTTTCCCTGCTGAACGGCCTGGCAGTCAGTCAGCGAAATACAGATATCCCAGCCACCCGGCCAGCACGATCGAGGCAGTCCAGATACAAACAATGATCACCGCCGCGTAGCGGCTCACCGGCCTGTCGGCGGCCAGCGCGGCGGTCTTTCTGTGTTCCGCCATCACCTCGGGCGGTATCATCCTGACCACGGCAAGGACGCCCAAAGGGACAAGGATGACGTCGTCGAGATAGCCGATCACCGGAATGAAATCGGGGATCAGGTCGATTGGCGACAAGGCATAGCTTGCAACACACACGGCAAGCGCCTTGGCGTACCAGGGCGTTCGGGGATCGCGAGCGGCGAGGTAGAGCGCATGCACATCGCGCTTGATCGTTCGGGCCCACTCATTCAGTGCCATCGGATGATTTTAGCGCCAAATGAAAACCGCCGATAGCGCACGCCAGGCGCCCGCCTCCGACAGCATCTCGAAGAGCCGATGACCGCCGGTCTACCGCACGGAGCCGGTGACGGTCGGGTCGATCATGCTGGGAACGGATTTGCGTTCGTTGCCGGCAAGCGCCGCTATGATCAGCAGGCTGGCAACCACCGGGACAAACAGGATGGCAACGCGAGCTTGCACGTAGAATATGGCGCGCCATTCATTGCGCTTGTCGGGGCTGTTGCTCATCATACTCACTTTGTCGTCCCCCACGCGGTGACATAGCCGCAAACAGTTAAACAACTCCTTCCGACTTCGTTAACCCGGCGGAATTGAGGCGAAATTCCCAGGCGATCCCAGAGATGGCGAGCCAGGCTTCAGTTCAGCCCGATAAGCCTGGCGCCCTGCCGGAACAGCGCCACGGCGTCCGGCTCGAAGCGGAAGGTGCCGATGAAATCGTCGGCGCAATAGTCCGGCCTTGTCTTGCGAATGGCGGCGGCGAAGCCGCGCGCCTCGTCGAGCCGTCCGGCCAGCGCCAGGCAGTGCGCGGCGATCGCCAGTATGATGGCGTGGGCGTTGGGCCGCGCCGCCGCCTTCAGCGCCCATTCGGCCGCTTCCTCGAACTGGCCGAGCCGGACATGCGCCATGGCGCGTGCGCCCAGCATGCCGAACAGCAGCGGGTCGAACGGGCTGAGATGGCGCGAATGATCCGAAGAGCCTATCGCCGCTCGCGGGTCGCCCGACTGCGAATGCACGAAGGACAGCGCGTAGTGGCCAAGCGCGAAGTTGGGGCTGAGATCGACAGCCCGCTCGAGTTCGAGCAGCGAGCCGTCCTGCTCGCCGCGCAGCCACAGCGCCCGGCCCATCGCCCAATGCGCGGCCGGATTGTGGTCGTCGACCAGCAGGCTGTGTCCGGCGCTCTCGAAGGCCAGCGCGCTTTCGCGGTCGCGGTCGCCCCAGCGCTGGAAGGCGTTCTGCCAGTGGGTGAAGGACAGGCCGGCATAGGCGCGGGCAAAGGTCGGGTCGAGCTGCAAGGCCTGGGCAAAGAAATGCCGCGCCTGTTCGTTTTCCGCCTGGGTGAAGCGGTACATGTGCCAGAGGCCGCGATGGTAGGCTTCCCAGGCGTTGAGCGAGTTGGGCGCCTTCAGCATGGCGCGGTTGCGCTCGACGGTTTCGATCTCGGCCGAGATCGAGGAGACGATACTGTTGCCGATGTCGTCGAGCACGGAAAAGATGTCATCGGGCCTGCGCTCGAAGGTCTCGGCCCAGACGATCCTGGCGCTGCGCACCTCGATTAGTTCGACGCCGACGATGAGGCGGCCAGACGGGCTGCGCACCGTGCCGGTGGCGACATAGTCGACATTCAGCCGGCGGCCGGCATCCTCGGGCGCGATGTTCTGCTCTGCCAGCGCAAACACCGATCCGCGCGCGATGACGAAGAAATCCCTGAGCTTGGCCAGGCGGGTGATGATGTCGTGGGTGAAACCGTCGGCCAATCCGCCGCGCGTGCCGCCGCTCTCCTCGACAAACGGCATCACCGCCAGCGAAGCGTGGCTGGGCTCGACCGGGCCGGGTGCGGCGGGCATGGTGGCCACCAGTGGCGATAGCGTGGACAGGCAGGCCGCCTGTGTCCGTAGCGAGGCCCCGGGCCGTTGTTCACGGATCGCCTGCCAGGCCGCGCGAAGCGGTGCGAAATCAAGCTCCTCCGACCGGAACAATCGCTCCGCCGAAGCCAGGTGCTGCTCTGCCGCGGCGACCTCGCCGCGCCCGGCCAGATTGGACAGCAGTGCTGCATGCGCACGCGTGTCGAACGGCGCCAGTTCCACCCATGTGTCGAGATGGGCGATCGCCTCGTCACTATGCGCCGGCAGGCTCGCGACAAGCCGTTCCAGCACGGCGGCATGGCAAGCGCTGAAGCGGCGGCGCTGCGCGATCAGCCAGCTGTTGAAATGCGGGCTGCGCTCGAGCTCCAGCCCGTCGAGGAAATCGCCGGCAAACAGTTTGGCCAGCGCCCGCAAGCGGCCGACATCAAGCGTGCCGATCCCTTGCGCGGCGGCGCGGCTGACCTCCAGCGCATCGACCAGGCAATCGCTCAGATCGAGTGCTACCGTGTCGCCCTGTGTCACGACCCGGTGTCGGCCCGGCGCGTCGAGTGCGCCGCGCAGCTTGCTCAGGCACCAGCGCAGCTCGCCCCTTGGATCGTTCGGCACGTCCCACAGCAGCTCGCACAGACGGCTGCGGCTGACAGGATGCGGCGCCAGCGCCAGATAGGCCAACAGAGCGCGCAGCTTGCGTGACGACGGCAACGTAACCGGCACGTCATTGCGGGAGATCGCCAGCGGTCCGAGCAGGCGCACGGAAAGGACCGGCATGTCGCCGTCCGGCCTCGATCGGCTGGATTCCACGTGCGTTTCCACGCCTGCTCCCACGCTGGCCTGTCGGCCTCTCCTGTATCACCAAACACGACACGGCGCATCCGGCAGCGGATTTCAGCGCCGGATGCAGCCATTGCCGCTGTGCGGCATGTCAGTCCTAGCGCGGCAAGGTCACCAAACCTCGTCGCCCAACCCGCCGGTTTGTAACCGGCCCGTGAAGACAAAACGCGATGACAATCAAGGAGACCAAGATGTTGCAGCAGCAGAAGATCAGAACCACGGCCGGGCGCGGCCGCTTGTTCGACAGCATTCTCGACACCGTCGGCGACACGCCGGTGGTGCGCATCAACAATCTCGGACCGGCCCACGCGACGATCTACGTCAAGGCCGAGTACTTCAATCCCGGTGCTTCGGTGAAGGACCGGCTGGCGCTCAACATCATCGAGGAGGGCGAGCGCAGCGGTGCGCTGAAGCCGGGCCAGAC
>NZ_RZQY01000207.1:0-9056 GCF_003998575.1 Mesorhizobium sp. M7A.F.Ca.CA.001.10.2.1
CCCCAGTTGACACCGATGCGCACCGGCTTGTCATGCCTGATCGCCGTCTATACCGAGCTCGCCACCCGCTCCAATCATGCGCTGCATCTCGGCCTGACCGAAGCCGGCATGGGCTCGAAGGGCATCGTCGCTTCGTCGGCCGCCATGGGCATCCTGCTCCAGCAAGGCATCGGCGACACCATCCGCATCTCGCTGACACCGGAGCCGAACGGCGACCGCACGCGCGAGGTGCAGGTGTCACAGGAATTGCTGCAAACCATGGGGTTCAGGCAGTTCGTGCCGATTGTTGCCGCTTGCCCCGGCTGCGGCCGCACCACCTCCACCGTGTTCCAGGAACTCGCCCAGAACATCCAGGCCGATCTCAGGAAGAACATGCCCGTGTGGCGCGACAAATACCCCGGCGTCGAGAACCTCAAGGTCGCGGTGATGGGTTGCATCGTCAACGGCCCTGGCGAGTCCAAGCATGCCGACATCGGCATTTCGCTGCCCGGCACGGGCGAAATGCCGACGGCGCCTGTCTTCGTCGACGGCAAAAAGGCGGCGACGCTGCGCGGGCCGTCGATCGCCGCGGATTTCGAGAAAATGGTCGCCGACTATATCGAGCAACGGTTCGGTCGCGGCAAGGCCGCGGCCGAGTAGAACCGATGCAGCGTTTCCTTTGGGCAGCGCTGATCCTGCTGTACGGGCTGACCTGGTCGACCCTTGTGCAGGCCGATCCGCCGCAATCCGCCAAGCAGCGGCTGATCGACAAGGTCTGCAATCTGATCCAGGCGCATGCCGACCAGAACGGCCTGTCCAGGGATTTCTTCGCCCGGCTGATCTGGAAGGAAAGCCGTTTCGATCCCAACGCCGTCAGTCCGGTCGGTGCCGAAGGCATTGCCCAGTTCATGCCGGGCACCGCCAAGATGCGCGGGCTCGCCAATTCCTTCGACATCAACCAGGCGATTCCGGCTTCGGCCAGATATCTGGCCGAAATGAAAACCGGCTACGGCAATCTCGGCCTGGCCGCCGCCGCCTACAATGCCGGCGAGAGCCGGGTGTCGCGCTGGCTCAGCTCCGGCGGTTTCCTGCCGATGGAAACCGAAAGCTATGTCTTAGACATCATGGGCGAACCAGCCGACAAGTTCACCGACCGGGCCTATGCCGGAAGGGTCGAGCCGCTCGACGCAAAGACGGATTTTGCCGTCGCTTGCCGAAAACTGCCGGTGATCATGTCGCGGACGGTGGCCATGGCTTCGATCAACATAAAGCCATGGGGCATCCAAGTGGCCGGCAATTTTCGCCGCAGCGCCGCGATCAACCAGTGGGTCAGGGTAAGGAGCCGGTTCCCGGCCCTGCTCAACGGGCATGATCCGGTGGTCAGCCGGGTGCGCACGCCGATCGGCCGGCGCGGCATCTACGCGGTCAGGATCGGTGTCGACCGCCGCGCCGATGCCAACGTTATTTGCCAGAAATTGCAAAGTGTCGGTGGGGCGTGCGTGGTGGTGCGCAACCGGTAATTTGGCCGCTGCCGGCATGGTGTTTGTCCGAGAGAGGCATTTAAAAGCGATAGCCGTGACGTCGCATCCAGCAAAGATTTCAGCTATAGCGGCCGCCATCCTTACTGGGCGGCGGCCCTGTCTTTGACGAGCAGCATGGGCCTCAACATGTTCGATGGATACATCATCTGCGGCACGCCGAGGACCGGTAGCACGCTGCTGTGCAAGCTTCTGGCATCCACGAAGACGACTGGCGATCCGCACTCATTCTATCGGCGGCAGGATGTGCTGGAGTGGGCTGAAGAGTGGAAGCTGCCCGATCGCGACACGATGAGTGAGCTCGACTTCAATGTCGCCTATCTCAACGCGGCGATCGCTGCCGGCAAGGGTGGGACCGGCCTCTTCGGCCTTCGCTTGATGCGCGAAAATCTGGATGAACTCTCGGCAACCCTCGACCGGATTTTCCCGAAACTGCAGTCGGACAGAGCGCGTCTTGAAAAGGCCTTTGGCCGCGTCCTCTACATACACCTCTCGCGGGAGAACAAGCTCGCGCAGGCTGTCTCCCTGATCAAGGCGGAGCAGACCGGTCTTTGGCATATCGCTCCCGATGGCACCGAGATCGAAAGGGTCGCACCGCCGAAAGAGCCCCAATATGATTTCGAGCGTATCAAACGAGAGGTCACGGAACTCGAGACCTATGACGCGGCCTGGAACATTTGGTTCGCAGAGCAAGGCATATCCCCGCTGCGCGTCGGCTATGAGCGCCTTTCAGGCAATCCGGCTGCGACGTTGCTAGGCATCTGCGAAGCCCTGGGAGTCCCAGCACCTGACGAGGAGGATGTAAGCCCCGGCGTTGCAAAGCTTGCTGACGCGACAAGCCTCGACTGGATGCGCCGCTATCGTCTGGAGGCTGCCGCCGTCTGACGCATCCTCATGGATGCAGTCAGGCGGTCTTGGCCACGACGGTCTCGCTGAGCCAGGTGCCGATCTTGGTGCCTAGGCGGTCGGGCGAAACGGGCTTCGGCAGATAGTCGTCCATGCCTGAATCGATGCACTTGTCGCGATCGCCCTTCAGCGCGTGCGCGGTGACGCCGATGATCGGGATGTGGGCGCCCGTCGAGACCTCCATCGCCCGGATGGCGCGGGTCGCCTCGTAGCCGTTCATTTCGGGCATCGAAACGTCCATCAGGATCAGCTTGGGGCGCAGCGCCCGGTACATTTCGACCGCCGTGCGGCCATTGCCGGCGATACGGTAGCTCAAGCCCAACCCATTGAGGATCTGGCCGAAGACCAACTGGTTCACGTCATTGTCCTCGGCAATGAGGATGTCGATCGGTCCGTTCGGCGCGGTTGTCGATTCCGGCGCTGCCGCGACCGGCATTGCCGGGCCGCGGATGACGGTGAAGGCGGGCGGCGCTGCCAGGGAAGCCTGCACGATCGGTTCGCGGACGAACCGCGCCTTGCCGACCTGCGAACGGGCCTTCTGAATCACCGAGATGACGGTGCCGAGCAGCACCGCGGAGCGCGCCGGTTTGGTCAGATGCGCGGCAATGCCGAAGTCGATGATCATCTTGCCGAAATCGACCTGGTCGACCGAGGTCAGGATAACGATCGGGATGGCCGACAGGCGGCTGTCGGAAGCAATGGCTCTGGCGACGTCGGCGCCGTTCATGCCCGGCATCTGGTAGTCGAGGATGATGCAGTCGACGGCGGCGCCGAGTTGAAAGGCGCGGTCGAGGAAGGCCAGGCCGACGGCGCCGCTTTCGGCGGCGGCACAGTCGAAGCTCCAGCTTCTGAGCTGCTCGAGCAGGATTTCGCGGTTGACCGGATTGTCGTCGATGACCAGCACGCGCGCGCCGGTGACGTCGACCGGCACGATCTCGTCGCGCGCCGCGGCCTGATGCGCGGGCAGCGGCACAGCGAACCAGAACACGGAGCCACGGCCGATCTCGCTTTCGACGCCGATCTTGCCTGCCATCAGGTCGACGAGGCGGGCGGCGATGGCCAAGCCCAGCCCCGTGCCCTCATGGCGGCGGGTGGACGAGCCGTCCACTTGCGCGAATTTCTCGAACACGTTCTGCAGTTTCTCGGCCGGTATGCCGATGCCGGTGTCTTCGACGCGGACCTTGAGCTGGACCACGTCGTTGACGATCTCGCCGCCGACATCGATCAGCACATGACCCTTCTCGGTGAACTTCACGGCATTGCCGAGCAGGTTGGTGATGATCTGCCGGAAGCGGCCGGCGTCGCCGACGACATGGGCCGGCAGGCGCGGGTCGACACGCACGATCAGTTCGAGGTTCTTTTCGGCGACGCGCGCCGAGACCAGCGTCGCCACATCCTCGACCGCCTCGGAAAGGCGGAAGGGAGCAGGGTCGAGAGTGAGTTGCCCGGCATTGATCTTGGAGAAATCGAGGATGTCGTTGATGATGGTGAGCAGCGCGTTGCCGGATTTGACGATGACGTCGGTGAAGGTCTTCTGGCGCGGGGTCAGATCGGTCTTGGCCAGCAGTTCGGCCATGCCGAGCACACCGTTCATCGGCGTGCGTATTTCGTGGCTCATATTGGCCAGGAATTCCGATTTGGCGCGGTCGGCGGCCTCGGCCTTGAACAGGGATTCGGCGGATTCGGCAAAGGCGCGGCGGATTGCCACTTCCATCGGGCGGAAGATCCAGAAGGCGACGATGGCAAGTGCCGCGAACAGGATGCCGCTCGCCCACAGCAGCAGCCTGTCGCTTGAGGCATCGGCCAGGTGGCGCTCATCATCCATGGCGGTGCGGACGCGGACCAGCATCGGCTGGGCGAACAGGTCGTTCTGGTTGCGGATTTCGCGATAGCTCCACTCGTCGACCTTTTGCGCCATCGACATCAGGTTGAAATTGCGCACCATGTCGCGCGGCGACCAGAACAGATCGCCGTTGACGGAAGCGGACTGGAGTTCGTTGACGGTCTTGATCGACAGCCGCGGCTTGATCGCCGCAAGCTGGGCGGTCAGCGTCTCGATCTCGCCGGTCAGGCGCTCCGAATGGCCGCGCGCCGATGTGGTCAGGGCATCGCGTGTCTCCGCCCGCCAGGCGGTGCCGGTGGTCTCGGCGAAGCTGGTCGCGTTGCGCAGGTCGCGGGTGAAGATGACGAGATTGCTGCTCAGCGCATCGATGTCGCGGCGAAAGGAATTGACGCGGTCAAGCGCAATCACGATACCGGCGGAAGCCAGCGCGAAGATCAGCAACCCTGAAATATAGCGGATCCGGACCGACCGGATGAAGGACGAATATTCAGGCATGCGCAACCCCAACACATACGCACCATTTTAATGGCCGGGATTACGCTTCATTTACATTAAAATTTCGTTCGTGAGAGGGCAGGCAGGCCATGCGAACCGCCGGATGGACAGCGCGCCTAGACCGCTTCCACGACGAGGGCGCGGATGCGGCCACGCACCGGGCCTTCCCCGAACCGTTTCCCAAGGGCATTCGCCACGTATCGCGTCGCCTCCTCCAGCGAGCCGCCGCGCGCCTCGATCTCAGCCCGCAGGGGTGTGCCCTGGCAATAGGCCGTGGCCGCCTCATATGGCGACGAAGCGGCGCTGACGGCATCCAGCGGCTCTATGGTGATGTTACCGAAGCCGGCGGCATGAAGGTCGGCGCGGATGACGTCCGCATCGTGATAGCCGTGCGGCGTCCTCGCCATGAAGCGCGGCGGATCGGCCGGGAAAAAATGGCCGAGCGCCCGCGTCACTTCCTCGGCGAACTCGTTGTCGTCGATGGCACTCCAGACGTTGAACAGGAAGTGCCCGCCCGGCCGCATCACCCGCCGCGCTTGGCCGTAGGCGCCCACCCGATCGGGGAAGAACATCGCGCCAAACTGGCAAACCACGGCGTCGAACTCTGCGTCCTCGAAGGGCAGCGCCTGGGCGTCGGCCTGCCGCCAGGTGATCCGAGGATCGTCCGCCATCCGCGTGCGCGCGTGGTCGAGCATGGGCTGGTTGAGGTCGGTGACCACGATGCGGGCTTGCGCCGGCAACTTTGCTGCCATCGCACGTGTCACCACACCGGTGCCCGCCGCCACTTCGAGCACCGATTGCGGCCCGAGCTTCGACACCCGCTCTGCCAGATCCCGTGCATACGGCTCGAAGATCAGCGGCACCATCGCCCGGTCGTAGACCTCGGCAATGGAACCGCTGAACAGCTTGTCGGTGGTCGACATGGCACCCCTCCAACTCTACCCGCACCGCGTGCGTGCCGTGCGGATGGCAAAGCGATGTCGATCCTCTGCCTCGGCAGGCTTCCGCTCAAGTTCTATTTCTGAATTGGCCGGCGGAGGATGAGCGAACTTTAGTCAGCTCGATATCTCGGCTGGCGCCAACCTCAACTGGTGCGGGTCGCCACGAACGTTGCCGCTTCTTTCAGCAACTGGGCGTCGTCGCCATAAGGATCAAGCAGTGCATGCGCCTGCTCGACGAGGCCGTGCAACTGGTTGCGAGCCCAATTCGCACCATGCAAGGCCACCAGCGTCGCCTTGCCGGCGGCGGCGTCCTTGCCGGTTGCCTTGCCCATCTGGCTGGCATCGGCGGTCAAATCGAGCAGGTCGTCGGCAAGCTGGAAGGCAAGACCGATCGCCGAGCCGAATTCGGCCAGCCGCTCGCGGTCATCGGCCGGGGCGCCGGCGATGAGGGCACCTGCCTCGCAGGCGAAACGGATCAGAGCGCCAGTCTTCATCGCCTGCAGCCGGATGATGCCGGCCTCGTCCGGCGGCGTCTGTTCGGCTTCGAGGTCGAGCTTCTGGCCGCCGACCATGCCGCCGGGTCCGGCGGCGCGGGCCAGCGCCAGCACCAGGGCCGCCCGCCGCTCCGCGGGCAGGGCGGTCGCCTCGCCGGCGATGACGTCGAAGGCCAGCGTCAGCAAGGCATCGCCAGCCAGGATGGCGGTCGCCTCGTCGAAGGCTCTGTGCACGGTCGGCTGGCCACGACGCAGGTCATCGTCGTCCATGGCGGGCAGGTCGTCGTGTATCAGCGAATAGCAATGCACGCATTCAAGTGCGGCGGCGACACGCAGTGTCGCCTCGCCATCGGCGGAAAAAAGGGCGGCACTTTCCATGACCAGGAAGGGCCGCAGGCGCTTGCCGCCGTTCAGCACGCCGTGCCGCATGGCTGCCATCAACCGCTCAGGCCGGGCGATCTCGCCCGAAAGCGCGCGGTCGTCGAGCAGCCGCCGCAGCAGCACCTCGACGGCGGCAGCGCGTCGGATGAGCGCCATTTCGAACGCCATTTGGTCGTCATTCGTCATGGCCGGGACCGGTAGCCGACACTCAGACGTTGCGCAAGAAGGCAAGCGCCATTATGCCGGAGCAGTATGAGCCCGTTTGGAAACTCTGCTCCTGCGGTCATCTGAGGGCGTTTTCTGCGCTTCCGGTGCTTGCGTACTCTAATGTACGCTCCGCTCCGGTTCTCGAAAACACCGTCACATGACTCACAGGAGCGCGTTTCAAAACGAGCTCTCTGGCACGGGTTGGGCGGCTTGGCGGAACCGATCGTCGATCATGAAACCGAAAAGCTGGACATGGCGACGAGATCGCGAGGCGTAAATCGCCGCGGTCTCAAACGCTGGGTCCGGCGCGGCATCGTCGTGGCCGCGGTGCTGGCTTTGATTCCGGTCGTGCTGACCTTTCTCTACCTGCCGTTCTTCGTGCATCCTGTCTCGACGCTGATGTTGAAGGATCTGGCGACGTTCTCCGGTTACGACCGCCGCTGGGTGTCGATCGACGACGTGTCGCCGGTGCTGGCCAATTCCGTCATCATGTCGGAGGATGGGCAGTTCTGCTTTCATCGTGGCGTCGATCTCGGCGAGCTGAGAGGCGTCGTCGACGACGCGCTGGCCGGCGAAGCGACGCGCGGTGCCTCGACCATCACCATGCAGACGGTAAAGAACCTGTTTCTGTGGTCGCGGCCGCTGGGCTCGGTGCGCAAGGTGGTCGAATTGCCGCTGGCCGTCTATTTCGATGCGGTGATGTCGAAACGGCGCATCATGGAAATCTACCTCAACATCGCCGAGTGGGGGCCGGGCATCTACGGCATCGAGGCCGCGGCACAGCACCATTTTGGCGTTTCGGCAAAACAGCTGTCGCGACGGCAGGCCGCCTTGCTTGCGGTTTCCTTGCCAAATCCGATCGCCCGCAATCCGGCCAAACCCGGGCCTGGCTTGAGGCGGCTCGCCAATCTGATCGAGCGGCGCGCCGGCCGCTCCGGCGCCTATGTCGGTTGTCTCCGCTAGCCGATCCAAAAAAATTCGCGCCAGTGCTGGCCAAAACGGCACAGGGCGTGTATAGGCACCCGACTTTCTCAGATTTAGGCCCCGACATGGCCCTTTCACGAGGGCGGGCGGGGCTTTTGACCATGTAGTGGAGCATATCCGTGGCCGTTCCGAAACGTAAAACCTCTCCGTCCAAGCGCGGCATGCGCCGCTCGGCCGACGCCCTCAAGGCCCCGACCTATGTCGAGGACAAGAATTCCGGCGAAATGCGCCGTCCGCATCATATCGACCTGAAGACCGGCATGTATCGCGGTCGTCAGGTGTTGACGCCCAAGGAAAGCTGAGACCAGCTTTTTCAAAGGTTTGAATTTCCATAAGGACCGGCCGGTGGCTGGTCCTTTTGCGTTTGGGCCGGACGGCAGCGCATTTCGAGGCGTGCACCGCCGGCGTTGCAAATCCTTCGGCCGGCAACCGGCTGACATGGTTGTTGCGTGCGGTCTTCGACCGTGTTCAGCGCTGATGGCGAAACATCTTGACGACGTGGCCATGGCGCATTCTACAAAGGATCGCCCCCACATGGAGACGCCAGATGTTCGGTGCCATTCCGCTGCTGATCGTGCCTTTCGTGCTCTACAACCTCGGACTGCTGGGAATTTTCGGCAGCGGTGACGATCCGTGGGCGAGCGAGGTCTTCTCCTTCAGTATGATGTCGGGCGGCGTGTTCTCGATGACGCTGGGCGACCTGATGATACTGATCGGGCTGGTCTTCCTGTTCCTCGAAATGGCGAAGTCGGTGCGCACGACCAATGCCTCGATCATGGACCATCTTCTGTCGACGCTGGTATTCGTGGCCTTCCTGGTCGAGTTCCTGCTGGTGAAGGGCGCCGCCCATTCCGTCTTCTTCACGCTGATGGTCATCGCGCTGTTCGATGTGCTGGCCGGATTCGCGGTGTCGATGCGATCGGCCAGCCGGGACATCAATCTGCATTAGGTCCCCAGCGCGGAAGGCGGAAGTTTGACGGGCGCTTGCGCTGACAGTTGTCGGAAACGCCCGTAACGTCCCCGACGCTCAGCCCGGATCGGCGGTGAAGCCGGCGGCCTCGATGCCGGCGATGGCCGCGGCTTCGTCATTGTCCGACGTGTCACCTGAAATGCCGACGGCGCCGAGGATGGCTCCGGCCTTGTCGCGGATCAGCACGCCGCCGACGACCGGCAGCACGCGTCCGCCAGAGACGTCCGAGATGCCGGCGACGAGGTGCGGGCGCTCCTTGGCGAAAGCCTCGACTTTGCGCGAGCCCATGCCGATGGCGAGCGCACCATAGGCCTTGCC
>NZ_RZQY01000208.1:0-9030 GCF_003998575.1 Mesorhizobium sp. M7A.F.Ca.CA.001.10.2.1
GAGGGCGGCCGCGCAAGGCGGTGCCGGCATGACCGAATTTACGAAACATCTCGCCTTCGCCCGCGCCGACGCGCTTGAGCTGCGTAGCTTGCTCAAGCGGACTGAGGATATCCCGCCGGATCAAATGGCTGCTCACCTGGCGGCCCTGCGCGTTCAGCACGCGATGATTGGCCGTGATCTGGACAGGCTCCAGAAGGCGGTGCCCGCCTTCGCCAAGGCTACGGAGGGCAGGCCGGCATGACGATCCGTTACATGAACGTGCCTCTGGCGCCCGACTGGATGAAGATTGCGAAACGCTTCTTCGCCAGGATGATCACTGAGGGGGCGATCGATGCCGGACGGGAGAAACTGACAGGCTTCGAATGGGGCGTGTTCGCGCTCGAAGGAACGGGGCAGCGGTCAAAGCCGGTCGGCATGGCGATCTACTACCAGCCGGAAGGCCATGACCTGGTCTGGCTCGATCTGCTCTATGTCGAGCCGTCGCATCGTGGCCTCGGCATCGCCACGGCCCTGATCGAGCGCACGTCCGCAGCGGCTGCGACGATGGGCGCGGGGCGACTGGATTTCGGCGCGCTCTGTCACAACACCCGGATGTTCGCCCTGGCCGAGAAATGCGGCTTTGCCCAGATTGCGGTGCAGTTCGGGCGCGACATCAAGGCGGTGCCGGCATGAACGCGCTCGCCTCCGACGATCCCTACCTGACCTTCCTGCGCGGCAAGATGCAGCTGGCGAAAGCCGACGGCTTCGATGTAGCACTCGACGACATCAACCCGGCCGGTGCCCCGCATTGCCGGGCGATCGTGCGCTGGGCGCTGAAGGGCGGCAGCCGCGGCATCTTCGCGTCGTTCGGGCTGCACAAGACGTTCATGCAGATCGAGCTGATGCGCCTGATCGGCAAGTTCGCGCCCGGGCTGCGATTGATCGTCATTCCGTTGGGGGTGCGGCATGAGTTCTTCGCCGAGGCGGCGGAGCGGTTCCAGGGTGAATTCGGCGTCACGCTGAAATTCATCCGCAGCGATGCCGAGGTCGACAGCGCCGACACGATCTACCTGACCAATTATGAAAGCGTGCTGGCCGGCAAGATCGACGCGTCGCGCTTCGTTGCCGCCAGCCTGGACGAGGCGGCGGTGCTGCGCGGCTATGGCACCAAGACGTTCCAGACATTCCTGCCGCTGTTCAAGGCGGTGCGCTTCAAGTTCGTCGCCACGGCGACGCCGTCGCCGAACCGGACCAAGGAACTGATTCACTATGCCGGCTTCCTCGGCATCATGGACACCGGCCAGGCGCTGACGCGGTTCTTCCAGCGCAATTCGGAGACGGCCGGCGACCTGACGCTGTTCCCGCACAAGGAAGATGAGTTCTGGCTGTGGGTGCACAGCTGGGCGGTGTTCCTGCAATCGCCGTCGGATCTCGGCTTTCCCGACGACGGCTATGTGCTGCCGGCGGTGACGGTGAACTGGCACGAGGTGCCGATCGACCATTCGACGGCCGGTTACGACCGCGATGGGCAAGGCCTGCTGATCCGCAACACGGCGCTCGGCGTGGTGCAGGCCAGTGCCGCCAAGCGCGACAGCCTGGCAGCCCGCATCGACAAGATGAGCGCGCTGCTTGCCGAGGATCCTGCTTCGCACGCCCTGCTGTGGCACGACCTCGAGGATGAGCGGCGGGCGATCGAGGCGGTGGTGCCGGGCGTGCGCTCGATCTATGGCACGCAGGGGCTGGACCCGAACGAACAGAACGCCATCGGCTTCAAGGACGGCAAGTTCAAATACCTGGCCACCAAGCCGGAAATGTCGGGGGCCGGCAACAATTTCCAGAAACACTGCCACTGGGCGATCTTCGTCGGCGTCGGCTTCAAGTTCCATGACTTCATCCAGGCGGTGCACCGCATCGTGCGCTTCGGCCAGCTGCAGGAATGCCGCATCGACATCATCTTCTCGGAAGCCGAGCGCGAGGTGCGCCGCAACTTGGAAGGCAAATGGGCCGAGCATGAGCGGCTGATGGCGCGCATGGCGGAGATCATCCTCCGCTATGGACTCGACGGCCTGCCGCTCGACGACGTGCTATCACGCTCGATCGGCGTCGCTAGACGTGAAGAGCGCGGCGACATGTTCGTCATCGCCCACAATGATGCGGTGCTGGAGGCGCGCCAGACGGCAAGCGCCAGCGTCGGCGAGATCGTCACCTCGATCCCGTTCGCCAACCACTACGAATACACGGCGAGCTACAACGACTACGGCCACACCGACGACAACGACCATTTCTGGGCGCAGATGGACTTTTTGACGCCGGAGCTGCTGCGCATCCTGCAGCCCGGCCGGCTGGCCTGTATCCATGTCAAGGACCGGGTGCTGTTCGGCTCGGTGACCGGTGAAGGCGTGCCCACCGTGTCGCCGTTCCACGCCGAGGCGATCTTCCACTATCTGAAGCACGGCTTTCAGTACATCGGCATGATCACCATCGCCACCGACGTGGTGAAGGAGAACAACCAGACCTACCGGCTGACCTATTCCGAGATGATGAAGGACGCCACCAAGATGGGCGTCGGCTGTCCGGAATATGTGCTGCTGTTTCGCCGGCCGCAGAGCGACCTGTCGCGCGGCTATGCCGACCAGCCGGTGGCGCATGCAAAACCGCTGGTGGTTGCGGCCGATGGCCAGCACGAGCGCTGGAGCGATGGCGACCGCCGGCCGCAGGTGCCCGACAGCGGCTACACGCTGGCGCGCTGGCAGCTCGACGCGCACGCCTTCTGGCCGTCGTCAGGCGACCGGCTGCTGACCACCGATGAGCTTGTACGGCTCGGGCCGAAGCCGCTGCGGACGCTGTTCCAAAAAGTCTCGGAAGAGGCGATCTACGATTTCGAGATGCATGTGAAGCTGGGCGAGGAACTGGCCGCGCGCGACAGCCTGTCGAAGACCTACATGACGCTCGATCCGCCTTCGAAGCATCCGGCAATCTGGACGGACGTGGTGCGCATGCTGACGCTGAACGGGCAGCAGGCGTTCCGCAACCTGGAAAAGCATGTCTGCCCGCTGCAGTTCGACATCGTCGACCGGCTGATCGACCGCTACTCCAATCCCGGCGACATCGTCTACGACCCGTTCGGCGGGCTGATGACCGTGCCCTATCGCGCCATCCTGAAGGGCCGGCGCGGGCAGGCCTCCGAACTTTCCGACACCTATTTTCGCGACGGCACGCGCTACTGCCGCGAGGCGGAAGCCAAGCGCGCCGTGCCGACCATGTTCGACATGCTGGGCATTGATGAGATCGACCAGGCCGTCGAGGCGAAGGGCAAGCAGAAATATCGCGAGGCCGTGGCGGAAACGATCGCCGAGGCGCGAACCACCAACCGGCGCACGTTGCGGGCACTGCGTGATCGGTTGCTCACCCTGTCCGATGACGACCTTGCACGCGAATGGAACGGGTTCGACGACGGCTTGCTCTACGCCTACGGCGAGGATGGCGATGAGCTTGTGATCGGTGGCAATGTTGCGGAGGCGGCGGAGTGACCTTCCTTGGCTGCGAAACGATCTATGGCACCGACGGCGAGTATTCGACGCCGTACATGACCCGTCTATGGTTTGGCCGGCTGCGCCTGCACATCTTCCATCGTGGCGATGCCGATCCCAATCCTCATGACCATCCGTGGGATTTCTGGACGTT
Organism: Mesorhizobium sp. M7A.F.Ca.CA.001.10.2.1; assembly: GCF_003998575.1. Classification (NCBI taxonomy): domain Bacteria; kingdom Pseudomonadati; phylum Pseudomonadota; class Alphaproteobacteria; order Hyphomicrobiales; family Phyllobacteriaceae; genus Mesorhizobium; species Mesorhizobium sp. M7A.F.Ca.CA.001.10.2.1. The sequence continues at coordinate 3,664 of NZ_RZQY01000208.1, forward strand.
CCCGCTGACCAGCTACGTCGAGGAGTTCACGCTCCCGATACTCGAAAGTGATCGCGATCATGCCGAGTTGCCAATGGTGGCCCTCAAGATGGGATGGGCTACCAAGCGAAGGCTGGTTCGCGCGTTTCGCATCCACCACCGCAATGCCAGATACCTGCACAGGGTTCTGGGGCGCTTCTCAGGAGAATGGTGGCACGACTGGCCCGGGCGGGTGCGTGGAGCCCCGCCTCTGCCGTGTTTCGATGGGCGCAAGATCATCACCATCGTCTGGACTGGGCGACCATCACGAAAGTGGGGATTTTTCCGCTACCGTGACGGTACCTGGTGTTGGACGCCGTGGCGGGAATACATCTTTGGCGGCGGAAAGCACGCACCGTGCGAGCCGCCCCAATACGATCCCGATAAGAATTCAGCAGGTTGTTATGCAGCCGCGATCGAGGCGAAGCGGCTCCGAGGAGATGCACATTATCCCGAGCCGAAAGAGCGCGCACCGGATCCTGAGACCGAACGCCAGTTGAAGGAGCTGAAGCGTGCGCTTGACCGCAAGCTGCGGGAGGCCGGCAATGGCTGACCCGTTCGACCGCGACCGCTTCGCCGCAACCGTGCGCCGCCGTCTTGACGGCGTCTCTGTCCGCCAAGCTGTGGACGCCTTCCCTGCGCTCAACGTCGCCATGATCACACGGGCCAAGCAGAGCCGCTCAAACCTGACGGTGGGCAGCTTCCTGACCCTTTGCAAGGCGCTTCGACTGCGACCGATGGATTTCTATCTCGCCGATGTGAAACGCCGCCGTGTGACGCGGAAAACACTGCTTAGTCAACCTGTTACAGCATGCGTTCCATGTGAAACGCGGCATGAAGGCGATGCGCGATGACTGGTTCTTGGAAGGCCGAACAAGACCGCCAGTCGCAGGAATTGGCGGAGATCATCAATCGGGAGGATGGATGGATGACCGATTTCATGCTCCCGATCCTGCGCGAGTTGCACGATGCCGATGGTGATCGCGCGCGCGCCGACACCCTGCTCCGCATGCCCGATTCCGTGATCCTCAAATATCACGAGGTCATCGCAGCCGCCTGTCGCCGGGCTGGGTTCGAAGCCGGCTGGAACTTCGTCGCATTGCGGCTTTCGCTTGGTCTCGCCGTGCGCGATGCCGCAGGCATGCCGCCCGCTGATCTCGCCGCCAGTGCCGAACTGTTCCGCGCCGGCCTGGCTGAATTCGCGGGAGGTGCTTCATGACCGCGCTCGGCAGACAAGTCGATCCCCTTGCCCGCGCGCTGGCGCCCGTGGTGCGCGAAATGCTGATGGCGGAGGTCGAGCGAATAGCGGCTGCGATCCCGGCAGCAAAGCCGAGGACAATCAGCAAGGCCGATGACGACATCATGGAGGCGTGTCGCCAGGTTGCCGGCGCGGCCGACCGTTTGGCGCAGGCGAAGTTCGGTGCAGGCGAGATCGCCGCTCGTAAATCGCTGGAACGGGCGGCGAAGGTCTTGGGCCGCGCCATGCGCAAACACGGGCGCATGCCATGAACGCCGCCGTTCTCTCGCCCAACGCGACAAAGCTGCTCGCCATCCGCGAGTCACTCGCGGCCATCGCGCCGGCCGATTGGACGCGCGTGCATGGCGAGGCCGGAGCCTTCGTAGAGGCGCGCGGCGAGATGGGCGAATTGCTGGTGCTGCTGCGCTTCGATGCCGCGACGGTCGACGAGATCGACTTCGTCTGCAATGCGCCGGACACCGTGGCCTTCCTGCTGCGGCTGCTCGACGATGCGTTCGGCAAGATCCGTGACTTAAGGGGCGAGCCGGCGCCACGCCGCCAGATCGAGCAGCGCGGCGAACCGGCGGCGAGCGACGTGAAAAACTTCGCCGCCGAGTGCGGCATGAAGTGCCAGGAGCCGGCGTTCAAGGTGTTCCTGCATGAGCGGCATGGGCTGGAAAAGCCACTGACCGACGAGCGCGTGGCGCAAAAGGTGCGCAGCCTGCTCGGCGTGCAATCGCGAAAAGAACTCAACAATGGCGGGGCGGCAAGCGAAGCGTGGAAAGCGCTGCGCGCCAGCTTCGCCGCATGGCTGAAGGCGGAACGATGAACGCACCCTTTTCACTCGACAACCGGATGACGGTCGTTCTCTCCGCCGGCATGGGCGGTGGCTGCGATGGGCTGGTGCGGCATGCCTTTGCGGAGGCTGCGGAATGAGCGAAGTCCTCTTCTACGTCGGACTACACCAGCCATCCGATGGTCAGCATTTCGGCCGCGCTTGTATCAGCTGGCGGCGGTTGCTCGGCCGCAAAAAGCCGCTCGGTTGCGGCGAGGTGCTGATCGATAGCGGTGCTTTTACCGAGGTGGTTAAGCATGGCGGCTATCGCAGCAGCGTGGCCGAATACGCCGCCGCACTGCGCCGTCTTCATGCCGATGGCGTCGCCACCATCGTTGGCGCCGTGGCGCAGGATTACATGTGCGAGCCGATTGCGCTGGAAAGCACCGGCCTGACCATAATCGAACACCAGAAGCTGACCATCGAGCGCTACGACTTACTGGTCGCGGAAGATTTGCCGTTTCCGATCCTGCCGGTCCTGCAGGGCTATGCGCCCGAGGACTATGTCCGGCACATCGAGATGTATGGCGACCGGCTGAAACCCGACATGTGGGTCGGTGTCGGCTCGGTGTGCAAGCGCAATGGCGACCCGGCACGCATCGTCGAGGTGCTGAGCGCCATCCATGCCGCGCGGGCCGATCTGCGGCTGCATGGCTTCGGCATCAAGCTCACCGCGCTCAGCCATCCCGGCGTCAGAGCCCTGCTCTACAGCGCCGACAGCATGGCCTGGAGCGATGCGGCGCGCAAACAAGGCCGTAATGCCAATTCCTGGACCGAAGCAGCTCGCTACTGTGATGCTGTCGGAATTGCCATCGCGCTACCTCCTGCCCCTTGGCAGATGCCGTTGCCGCTGTCCAATCGGAGGGCGGCATGAGCGAGGAAGCCACCATCCGGCGCGGCGTCCGCAATGCCCGCTACACCACGGTGCCGAACCACGTGTTCGAAGATGTGCGCCTCTCCATGGAGGCGCGCTGGCTGCTGGGCTATCTCCTGTCGAAGCCGGACAACTGGACCGTCATTCTCGGCGACATCGCCAGGCGCGGCGGCTGCGGGCGCGACAAGGCGCGCAAGATCGTCAACGAGTTGGTCAAGCACGGCTATGCCGACAAGGAACAGGAGCGCGAAGACGGGCGATTCGGCAAGCTTTCGCTGGTCATCTTCGACGAGCCGCGCGAGCTTCGCGACAGTGCCGCCGGCGAAGGTGTTGCATCTTTGCCGCAGACTGAAAACCCGTCGACGGTGATGCCGTCGACGGTGAATCCAACACTAGTAAATACTGATGGTTTAGCAAAACCTGACAGTAGTTTTGAGAGAGAGCGCGAGCGCGAGGATCGACGAAGATCAGAGGCGCTTTTCTACAAATCGTTCAAGGGATGGGACCGTTTCGACGTCTCGCCCAAGCCGCCGATGCTGGCCGAGTGGTTCAAGCTTTCCGCCGCCGACCAAGCCGAGTGCGCACCGTGCGTGCCGCTGTTCCTGGCCGAGTGCCGCAAGGCCGGCGTCAAGCAGGCCTGCGCCGTGGCCACCTTCATCAAGGACCGCATGTGGGTGCCGTTCCTGCCGCGTCTGGCCGCAGCGACGGCGCCGGCGCAAGAAGCCACCGCGGCACCCTTCGGCAAGCTGTGGCAGGCAGCCCGGATGAAGCAACTGCTGACCGGGCCGAAAGCCGCCATGCCGCCAATGACGCGGTTCCAGCAGGACGCAATTGCGGCCGGCACCATGGACGGCGAAGCGCTGCAGCTGGAGCGTCAGGCCAAGCACGGATGGCCAGCGGTGAACGCCATGCACGACCGTGCCCGCTTCGGCGGTGGCGTGACGGTGGCGGCAACGCTGCAGCCCTTGGCCGAGATGATGGAGCAGGTCCGTGTCGGCACCGATCGCTGGACGGAGTGGGAGGTCGAGCACCATCGGCGCGGCTGGCCCTGGCTGCCTGCACCGGGACACGTCGAATGGGTGTGGATGCCGGCTGGCGGGCCGGCAGGATTGGAAACGTTTGAACAAGCGGTGCGAGGAAACCATGATGCGGGCGGACGTGAAGCGGCTGAGTGATGCGGAAGTGATCAATCTCGACCGCTGCTATGCCGAATCGGACAGGCAGCAGGGCATGAGCCGAAGGGCACAAGCGCTGCTGGCGGGAGCCGGCGAATCAGGACCGGTGCGCTGCTGGTACGTTCTTCGCGTTTCGGTTGGTCATGAAAATGCTGTGGATGAAGCTCTGCGGAAACTCTTCGTGGAAACGTGGTTGCCGGTCGACAGCACACAGCCCAAGCGCCGCGGAGGTCGTTCCAAGGCCAAGCGGGAAGAACAGGACAACCCTGCTTTGCCCGGTTATCTGATGATCTACGTCTCGGACACCGACCGTGTTCTGATCGGCATCAAGGCAGTGGATGAGGTTGTCGACATCGTCGGCGGATGGATGCAGCCAAAGCCTGTTTCGGAAAGCGATATCAATGGCTTTCGTGCTTTCCTCAAGCTCTCAGAGCGTGAGCGCCGCAAGCTTGCAGCCGAGGAGATGAAGAGGCGCAAGCCTATAGCCGAAGGTGATCGAGTGACGGTGACCGATGGCGCATTGGCTGGTCGCAAAGGCACGGTATCGCGGGAGGCTAATGACGCCTCCCTCTGGGTCGACATAATGCTGTTCGGCGGCACCGTGTCGGCGATGATCCCCCTTGCGAATCTCAGCAAGACAGAATAGCGAGTCCGTCCTAGGACGATCCGAACCGTGAAGCACATTCGCTTCCGAGGCTGTGTTCGCACCCATCCCAGTGAGGATGAGGGAAGCGCCAGGCGGACCCAGGTGAAGCGAGCAGCTTCACCGCAATGGAAAAGATTCCAGACAATGAGCAGCAACACAGCGCCTTGGCGGCGCTGGTATAAGACCGCACGCTGGCAGCAGGTGCGGCAGCGCATCCTGCTTCGCGACATGTACACCTGCCGCAAGACAGGCGTGCTGCTGATCGGCAAGCACCCTGCCCCGAACAGCCCAGTCATCCACCACGACAAGGAACATCGTGGCGACGAGGTGCTGTTCTGGGATGAAGACAACCTGATAGCCGTGTCCAAGGAATGGCACGACAGCGAAGCGCAGAAGGCCGAGCAGGTCAGCCTGCAACATCGAGGCGTCTGGTACTGACCATCGCCGACCAACCGGGGGGGCGGGTCGAAAGTCCGGAAGCCCCTCCCCGCCGGACCCGCGTCCCCCACATTCGGAGATTTTTTTCTGATGGAGCCGAATTTTGACCTGTTCGGTCAGCCGGTTCGTGAGGGCTTCGGTAAC
>NZ_RZQY01000209.1:0-8975 GCF_003998575.1 Mesorhizobium sp. M7A.F.Ca.CA.001.10.2.1
CCTCAATGTCGCCGCTTTGCCGGCCGCGGCGTGGGATCAAAGTTACAACTGAACAATCTCGCCCGCGATTTGGTTCCAGGCCCCGTGACTTGGTTCCAGGCATGTTCGAATCCGGCTGCGGGAAGGCCCGGGGAGGGGCGAGGGGTTGCGGAGGGTGGGAAGGCGCATGGCCGCAGCTATCGCCTTGTGGGATGAAGAGGTCTATGCAGGCCCTTCACAAGGCTTAGGAGAGGCTTCGGATGAGAAACGCAATCTGCCTCGCATTGACTGCGGCAGTGGCCGGGTGCGCGACCTCCCCGGTCGACTATGAGGCGTCGCTTTCGCAGCAGGACCAGAAATGGGCTTCGCCGGCATGCCAACAGGCCCGCAGGGCGGCTTCGGATTACCAAGCTCGCGAGAAGGAGCATCCGGGGTGGGGTTTCGGCGTCTTGCTTGGTCCATACTCGATGGGGCTCGTCGCAGCCATCAAGGAGCATGAGCAGAAGCAACGAAAGCTGTTCGCCCGCGAGGTGCACCTGCAATGCTCAAGCCTGCCGCTGCCGAAGGAACTGCAGGGCAATTTGAACCCGGGGGTGCGGCCGACGAAGTATCCATAGCCTCTGCATTGTTCAGCCTGCAGAAGGCACTGCCGGCCCTGAATGCGGCGTTGGCGCGCACCGGCCCCGAGGCCGTTGAAGCACGGCTGCAAAGCATCGGCGACGATCCGAAGCTCCAAGGTCTCGCGCAGCTGGCCAAGAAAGACAGTCTCTCCGCCAAGAGCAACCTGCGCTACGTCGACAGGATCCTCAAAAGCATCGAGAGTGGCTTCAACACGGTTGATGGCGACATTCTGGTCAAGAATGACCAGGGCCAGTACCAGCTCGGTGATTTCTCGATCTCGTTCAAGGGCCAGGCGATGCTGACCTCCAGGGATACATTCGAAGCATTCGCGGGCTGAGTCGCCTCGCGGCACCCGTCACCTCGGCATGAAATCTCCCGGTGCTGACGACCCTGCTAATGCCCGAGGAGGCAAGGCGGATCTTGTTCGTGCTGTTCGTGACGGCGGCGTATTTGCGGATCGTGGAAGAAAAGTAGCCATTCACTCGTCACAATTCGCGCCAGTGTCCAAGGCCGCAGAAATCACAACTGCGCAGCAATTTTCGCACTCGCCCATCAAATCGAGTGGTTGTTTATTTAAAATAACCCAGATATTTAAATCGCAAACATAGATGGGGGATGAGTTGGAACGTGTCTCAAATATCCTGTTATTGAGTTTCCGGTGAATGACCGACTCTAGTTCGGCGTTTTCGGCAGCGGAGCAGGGGCTAGGTTATATATATCAGGCCAGATTTGCACTCCTGAAGGTGCTCGATCTTCCGGAGGATGGTGCTGTATACATCGAAAGAAATGATGACGTAGAATTTGTAGCCACCAATGCAGGTGTCTCGCTGGCTTCGCTTAAGCACAAAGCCCCAGGAGACAGGCTCTCGGACTTATCGGTCGACTTCTGGAAGTCGGTGCGCATATGGATCAAATACTACAAGGCGAGCGGTATGGAGGCGTCTGACGCCCGCTTCCTTTTGTTCAGCACTGCGAGTATTTCTCCCAACTCATTCCTTACCCTGTTTACCGGTGTGCAAGCAGATGACGGCACTAGAGCTGAAGTGGCCGCGAATATTCTGGCTCAAAGCCAGTCCCGTGAAATCGCAAAAGTCAAATCCGAACTCGATGGTTTGACCGCCGAAGAGACCCGAGATTTCTACGGACGCATAACGATCTTCCCAGCGGCACCACGAATTAATGAAATTCCGATGTTGGTGGATCAACGGCTTCGCACCGTCCGCCGAGAATTCCGCGTCGCTTTGTTCGAGAGACTTGAGGGTTGGTGGACCGACACCGTTATTAAGCTTCTGTCTGGCGAACGGAAGAAACCGATCAAGGTCCAGGAGGTTTCCGACAAGCTTGCGGCGCTCGCCGACGAGTATCGAGCGGATAACCTGCCCATAACGTTCCGAAATCGCCATCCAGACGGCAAGATCGATGCCTTAAACGACCCACGAATATTCGTTGAGCAACTGCGTGTGCTCGATCTGCCGGCAGGTCGAATCCAAAACGCGATCCTCGACTACTACCGGGCGTTCGAACAGCGCTCGAGTTGGGCTCGCGAAAACCTGCTGGTCTCGGGTGAGATCGAGGAATACGAAGACCGTCTCGTCGAGGAATGGGCACATTATCGGGAGATCGCATTCGAGACCATTACCGATGATAGCCAACCTGATGCATGCATTGCAGCCGGCAAAGAGCTTTATCTTTGGGCAGAGATGGAAACGGAAAGGCTAAGAATACGGGAGCGCGTCATGGAGCCATATGTGGTTCGCGGTGCTTTCCATATTCTCGCCAATTCGACTCCATCTCCCCGAGTTTATTGGCATCCGCGATTCATGCAGCGCTTGGCTCAATTGTTGGGCATTGCCGCATGAAAAGCTGGAGCGAGCGGCCAATTGAGATTCGCAACCTCTTCAACCCTGCATTTTGTGGCCTTGTGCTCTTTCGCGCTTTATCTGGGTTCGAGGAGGAAGCCAAAGAAGGCATGCCATTCTCGTTGTCCCTGCTGATTTTGCCATTGTGTTTGCAGCGCCAGTCTCGTGAAACTTTGCAGCGCGGAAACCGCGGTTATTTCTTGAAGGTGGTTGCGGAGCATCCGGAACTCCAAGTTGGATTCGACCGTCGTTGCACCGATATCCTTCCGTTCACTTTCGAAGCACTCGGGTTGCTCATGCATGTCGATGCACTGGCTGTTCAGCCGGACGGCCGGTTGCTTTCCAAGCCAAAAGGTGTGCGAAAGACTATTAACGGCACTCCTGAGTCCATAGCTTGTCAACGCGTTGCGGCGTTCTTGGGAAAAGAGTTCGCGCGCATTGGTGATAGAGGAACTATCTATACCACACTGGGCATTAGACCATGAAGATCAAGTCAATCCATATATATAGTAATGATGGCCGCCGTCGGGATGTGATCTTTCATGATGGCCTCAACGTAATTACTGGCAGGTCCTCCACCGGCAAATCCGCCCTTTCGGATATCATCGAATATTGCATGGGACGATCGACCTTCAACGTGCCCGAAGGCGTGATCCGGGATCACGTAACTTGGTACGCGGTTATTTATCGTTTCGAGGGCGAACAGGTGCTCGTGGCGAAACCAGCTCCTGTACTTGGTGCGCAAAGCGGAAGTACCGTCATGGTTCGCCGCGGAGCCGTGCTAAATGCACCAGCGTTCAACGAACTCGTAGTCAACGACACTGATGACGGCGTCGTCGCTCTGCTAACGGGGTTGCTCGGCATTCCTGAGAATACCACCGATGTTCCGCTTGAAAACAGTCGGGACAGCTACGATGCAAACGTAAAACATACCTTCTACTACCTGTTCCAGAAACAGGCGATTGTAACCAACAAGGATCAGTTGTTCTATCGCCAGAACGAGCCGCACCAGCCGCAAGCGATCAAGGACACGCTACCCATCCTGCTGGGGGTGTCTGGTAGAGACAAGTTTACACTGGAATCCCAACTGCGCATTGCGCAACGCGAGCTTCGCTTAAATGCAAAGCTCGTCCAGCAAGCCAACGAAGCAATCGACAGTTCCGAGGAGCGCGCGATCGGCCTCCTGTCGGAAGCTCGGGCCGTTGGCATTCTACGATCCATTGGCGGCGACGAGGTGGCGGTCGTCGATCTTCTCCGACAGGCTCTTGACTGGCAACCAACGCCTACACCCGAAGACGACGGTCAAAGGGTGTCAACCATCGAGAACGACTTGGTCGATCTCAGGGAACGACGTCGAGAGACACAGCGCCGGATAGAAAGCGCGCAGCAGTTCGCCCGCCGAGCGGAAGGTTTCCAGAGCGAAGTTACGGAGCAACGGGATCGCTTGAGTTCTATCAAGGCACTCCCCTCCAACAAGGCCACAGGGGAATGGCAGTGGCCATTTGTAGAAGCCAACCTCGGCATGACAACCCCTATTGCCGAGGCACTTTTATCGGAACTCGCCTCTTTGGATCGCGAACTGATAGCTGTGACTGGCGAACGGCCCGCCTTAGAAGCCTATTTGGTCGAGCGGCAGAAGGAAGTGGTCTCGATAGGAGACGACCTCCGAAGCAGGGAGTTGGAACTAGCTTCCGCCATTGCGGCCAGCGAAGTAATCGCCCAGACGGGCAGCAGGAACAACGCCGCTTCACGTGTGGTCGGTCGCATTAGTTTGTTTCTGGAGAACCTTGTACCCGATACCGAGATGACGAAGCTTAAGAATGAGGAGCGCCGACTCAAGGCCAAGGTAGAAGGTCTCGAACGAAAGCTTGGCGCCGATGATACAGAATCTCGTTTGGTATCGACACTCAGCAATATCTCTATGCATATGTCTGGATACATCGCCGCTCTCGGTGGTGAGTTTGGCCAGTACCCGGCTCGCCTTGACCTGCACAATCTCACTGTCGTTATAGATCGGCCTGGTCGGCCGATCTATATGAACAGGACAGGTGGCGGCGAAAATCACTTGGCGTATCATCTGGCCGCACTACTGGCCCTTCATCGGTTCGCTTCGACTTACGGTCAGCCCATACCGAGATTCATGCTAATCGACCAACCGACACAGGTATATTTTCCTTCGGAGAAGGCTTACGCGGAAGCTGGAGGGTCAATCGAACAGACTGAAAAGGATGCCGATCTGGAGGCCGTTAGGCGGCTGTTCGAGGTCCTGTCTCGGTTCACGATTCAAGATGCGCCCGGCTTCCAATTGATTGTTACTGAGCACGCGAACCTACGTGACGATTGGTTTCAAGCCGCGTTGGTTGAAGGGCCATGGACTAAGCCGCCAGCTCTTGTTCCCGACGACTGGCCTGATATTCCTCTCACATAATGAAATCTTTGCGTTGTGTTCGCTATTTCAATTCACTTGGCCAGATCTGCGTCGTCGACGGCGGGGATACGGCTGTCCGCCTACCCACCCGCCAGCCTCGGCAGCAGAAAATCTCCGCCCCCTGCGGCAATTCCTTCGACCACGTCTCGCGATAGATCGTCCCATCGATCGCCACCGCGATGCCTTTGTCGATCCAGGGCTCGAGGCCGGGATACTGTTCAGCCAGCTTCCTGAACAGCTCCCTGATGTCCTTGGCTTCGACCTCGACCTTGCTCTTGCCGTCGGCAAGCTGGCCGACGGCGCCCCAAGGGGTGACTTCGACCATCAGCGCACCCCTCGCCCTAGCCTTCCCGTTCCGCCTCGATCGCCGCCAGGCCGACTAGCAATGTGACAAACAGTTGAAGAACGAAGACGTCGATCGTCACATCAGCGTGCACTGGAAGTAATGAAAAATCGGTCCTTTAAGCATTCACTTGAAATGATGGGTAACGAATGGATACGCTTCAATTCGAAATCGCCCGCTTCCTGGCTGCAAAGGCTTTGCATAAGAGGCGGACGACATACCAGCAGGTTGGTGAGGCAGTAGGCTGGAACCATCCAACGGGCCGCGGGCTTGGGCGAAATCTCGAGGTCATTCTGCACTATTTGGCGGATCGTGGGCTGCCGCCTCTCACGACGATCCTGGTGAAGAAGGGGGAGCGGCATCCAGCTGAAGATGCGATGGCATACATCCGCAGCGCACTCGGAGCTATAGACATCGAGGCTGCCCAGCAAGAGGTGTTTGCGTTTGACTGGACGTCGGTTCCAGAACTCGCCCCGGCCACCGATACCCTACCCGATGGCCGGCAGGTCTGGCTGACATCGTTCTGGGGCTTCGATCCAGCCAGCTGGGGATGCATCGGATTTGCCGACGAAGCTCGGCGGGCCCGTTACCTTAGCAACTCCAAGCCGGGGACACTGGTCGCGATCTACGTGACCAAGGGAAAGGGCCCGGAAAACATGCGCGGCAAGGTTGTCGGGGTGCTTGAGATCTCCCACGAGATCGGTCACGCGCAGGAGTTCATCTCGGGGGATCGCTGGGCCGAAAAGGAGCGCGATCAGGACTCCCGTGGGAAGTGGCTTTATGCGGTAAAGGCGACGAGGGCATGGCGCATCGTTCCAGAGGATTGGCGTCGAGTGGAGGAGTTGTTTCCTCAGGCTTATCGTGGCTCGAATGCAGAACTCATAGGAGCAAACGGTGTCCCCGTCTCAGCCGACGAGGCGGCAGAGCTCTATGAGTTGGACGTCTACGAAGTGCCGGTCTATGGGCAGACGGAGCCCGTGGACCCGACAATTCAGACCCTCGAATCCGCGCTTAGCCCGAGCCGCGCCGTGAGACCGGCCTCACGGCCTTACTGGGTCGGGGAGACGAACGGGCCGAAGCATCTCTACATACTCCGCCTCGTGGGTAACATCGGAGCCTATCTGGGACGTCGGGATGATGAAGTCGAAGACAAACACATCATCAAAGTAGGCTTCTCAAAGAGCCCGCAGGCGCGCCGCGATCAGATCCAGAGCGCCTATCCCAGAGGAGCCTTCCATTGGGAGGTCTTCAAGCCAAGCCCTCAGCCCGACACCGCACCATATGCGAGTGCAGAAATTGCGATCGCCGGCGAGGACGCCATGAAGAAGCGCCTCGTGGAAGATGGCGCAGAGGTGCTTGGTGGCGAGTTTTTCCTCGCAGACGACAACCTGATCTATCGGATCTGGGCAGCGGGTAGCAACGCGGCGAAGGCAGCGCAGGATGGACTGCGGAACCAGCAATTTCCAGAATAGGCGCCGACGGTTCGAGCTCTACAACAGCCAAGCAGCAGGTTCTATGCCTAGTATCGACCCATCGGCACCCGAAACCAGACAGTCCGCTTGCGGCCCCACCACGACATGATGTTAAGCGATGGTGCCGAGGCCCGGCTCTCCCCCTCATCCCCCCGCCAGTCGCGGCAACAGAAAAATCTCCGCCCCCTCTGGCAGCTTCTTCGACCACGTATCCCGATAGATCGTCCCGTCGATCGCAACCGCGATGCCTTTGTCGATCCAGGGCTCTAGGCCGGGATACTGTTCAGCCAGCTTCCTGAACAGCTCCCTTATGTCCTTGGCCTCGATCTCGACCTTGCTGTTGCCTCCGGCGGTCGCGGCGAGCGAGCCCCAGAGCGTTACTTCGACCATTCCCGTTCCGCCTCGATCGCCGCCAGGATGCGCGGCGGCGACATCGGGATGTGCGTCATGCGCACGCCCGCGGCGTTCGACACCGCATTGGCAATCGCCGCCAGCGGCGGCACGATCGACGTCTCGCCGACACCGCGCACCCCGTAAGGGTGGTTGGGGTTGGGGATTTCGAGGATCTGCGTGTCGATCATCGGCAGGTCCGAGCAGACCGGGATGCGGTAGTCGAGGAAGCCGGCGTTCTGCAGCCGCCCGTCCTTGCCGTATATATACTCCTCGTTGAGCGCCCAGCCGATGCCTTGCGCCGCACCGCCCTGGTACTGTCCCTCGACATAGGTCGGGTGCACCGCCTTGCCCGCATCCTGCACGACCGTGTAGCGGATGACCCTGGTGGCGCCGGTCTCGGGATCGACCTCGATATCGCAGATATGGGTGGCGAAGGAGACGCCGGCGCCATCGGCGACGAGTTCGCTGTGGCCGGCGATCGGCCCGCCGGTCTTGCCCGACTCGACCGCGATCTCCTTCAGCGACAGCTTGCCGAGATTGCCGTGCTTCTCGCCCTTGGCGACCGCGTGGCCCTTTTCCCAGACCACGTCGTCGACGGCAATGTCCCACATCTGCGCAGCGCGCTCGCGCAGGATTTTGATCGCATTGCGGGCGGCCGAGATCGTCGCCATGGAGGACGAGAAGGTGCCGCGGCTGCCGTCCGTCATGTCGTTGTAGCCGAGGCTGGACGTGTCGGCGACGATCGCCTTGACCTGGCTATAGTCGATGCCGAGCTCCTCCGCCGCCACCAGCGACAGCGACGCGCGCGAACCACCGACATCGACCGTGCCGACGGCAAGCGAGACCGAGCCGTCCATGCCGATGTTGAGGTCGGTGCAGGTCTGGCCGCCGAAATTGAACCAGAAGCCGCAAGCCATGCCACGGCCCTGGTTCTTGCCCAGCGGCGCCTTCATGTGCGGATGGCTCTTCACCGCCTCCAGCGTCGGGCCGATGCCGATCGGTCCGTAGACCGGGCCGTAGGAGGACCGTGTGCCTTCCTGCGCGGCGTTCCTGATGCGGAAGTCGACCGGATCCATGCCGATCTTCTTGGCCAGCTCGTCGACAGCACTTTCCACCGCGAAGGCCGCCATCGGCGCTGAGGGCGCGCGATAGGCTGCGGTCTTCGGCCGGTTGACCAGCACTTCGTAGCCGACCGTCTTGACGTTATCGAGCTTGTAGCAGGCGAATGCCGTCATGGCGCCGATCTCGGCCCAGGAGCCGGCATACGGGCCGCAGCTGTAGCGAAGCGTCGCTTCGGCGGCGGTGATCGTGCCGTCCTTGCGGGCGCCGATCTTGACGTCGATCGAGGTGGCGCTGGTCGGGCCCGAGGCGCGGAACACCTCGTCGCGGGTCATCACGAGCTTCACCGGCCGTCCGGCCTTGCGCGACAGCGCCAGCGCCACCGGCTCGGCCCAGACATGGGTCTTGCCGCCGAAACCGCCGCCGATCTCCGAGGAGGTGACGCGCAGTTTCGAGGCTTCCATGCCAAGCAACTGGGCGCAGTGCTGGCGGTAGACGAAATGGCCCTGCGTGCACACCCAGAGATCAGCGGTGCCGTCGGAGCTGAAATTCGCCACGCAGGCATGCGGCTCGATATAGCCCTGGTGCGTCTGCTCGGTCTTGAAGGAACGCTCGACGATAAAGTCGGCCTGCCCGAAACCCTGATGGACATCGCCATGGCCAAACTGGCTGCGCTTGGTGACGTTGGAGGGTTTTACCGGTTTTTCCTCGAGGCCCTCGGTGAAGATGGCATCATTGATCAAGGGCGCCGTGTGCTTCGCCGCCTCGTCGACATCGGTGACATGCGGCAAAAGCTCGTATTCAATCTCGATGAGCTTCAG